>NZ_BPLI01000063.1:0-104858 GCF_019656175.1 Bacillus sp. BML-BC051 | reverse complement strand
TTACCCGACTAAATAAGCTGTCCATGTGGACAGCTTATTGTTTTTTTGCTTAGCGTGCAAAATTCGCGTCTTGTTGGCGGTACCCCATTGCCATCAACCTAAGCTTTTGAGATACTCCCCATAACAAAATTTCTACCTTTTTACAGTTATTTATGAGAATTCAGCTCATTTTTTCGTTTTGGGGAACAATCAATTTCTTAAGTTGATGGGTATGTGATAATGCTTCCATTTGAACAAATTTTCCTTTTCCATACCGATCACATATCTTTTGTAGAGTAATAGTATCAGCATATCCCAGTTTAAGAGGTTACTTACAAAATATTTAAAATTTTTTCGCGAGAATCCTCCGAAATGTAATACGGACTTTAAATATTTTCATTTATAATTCTCTATTTGTCTATACTTTTCATACCGCTGTTGTATAAGCTCTTCCGAGGATAATAGTATCAATTTTTTTAGAGATGATTCGATTACAGATTCAATCATTTTTGCCTGTGATTTTATATCATTTTGTGCTCCACCTTTAATTTCAGGAATGATTTCATCAATAATTCCTAAATGTTTTAAATCTTTTGCTGAAATTTTCATATGTTCAGCAGCTTCTGGAGCATACTTAGCGTCCTTCCATAGGATAGATGCTGCTCCTTCTGGCGAAATTACCGAGTACCATGAATACTCTAACATATGGATATGGTTACCGACACTAATGCCAAGAGCTCCACCACTTGATGCCTCTCCAATTACAATACAAACAATTGGCACTTTAAGTGTAGTCATTTCAAATAGATTTCGAGCTATCGCTTCAGAAATCCCACGTTCTTCAGACCCTATCCCTGGATAGGCGCCTATTGTATCAATAAATGTAATAATAGGGCGATTAAATTTATCAGCTTGTTTCATAAGTCTTAGCGCTTTTCTATAACCTTCTGGATGTGCCATTCCAAAATTTCTTTCTATACTTTCCTTTGTATTTCTACCTCTTTGATGACCAATAACCGTAACGGGCATTCCTTTAAATTTTGCAATACCACCTATCATTGCTTTATCATCACCATATAATCGATCACCATGAAGTTCGAGAAAGTTTGTAAACAATAAAGGTATATAGTCCAATGTCGTGGGTCGGTTACGTAGCCTTGCAATTTGCACTCGTTGAAAAGGTGTAATATTAGAATAAATTTTATCTTGCATTTTATTTAAACGTTTTTCTAATTCATGAATTTCTGACGATAAATCTACATTATTTTCTTTCATAATTTTCTTTAATTCATCAAATTTCTCTTTTAATTCAATAATAGGACGTTCAAAATGCAAACTCATTTTACCCTCCAAATGTTATGATTTACCTCACTCTAATCAAAAGGCTTAGAAATAGAATCAATAAATAATTTAAAACCATCCACAACTATTTTTTGTTCTGATTCTGATAAATTATTGAGAATACTTTGATAAAATGTAATGGATTGCTCTCTTAAGCAATTAACAGTTATGTGACCTTTTTCTGTGAGGTGCAGAAAAAGTTCTCTTCTATTTTTTTCATTTACTTCACGATAAATAAGCCCCTTTTTTACTAACTTATCTACCAATCTACTTACAGTTGAAGTCTCTAATCTAAGTTTATTGGATAGTTGCCAAACAGTTAATTTTTCCACCTCTAGTTCCTCTAACGCCATCATTTGAGAAGTTGGTAAAGGTTTTTCAAATGGTCCATTGGGCAAATTTTGAGATTCAAAAACCCCAGTTATTATAATCATTTTCTTAATATCTGTTCTTAGTTTTAAGGCATCTTCTCTTTTCAAATAGGTCACCCTCCTACAACTAATGTATCATACATCAATTGTATTATACATGAATATGTTTTTTTCATAAGCTTAACGTAAGCCAATATTTCAACATGGATGAGATATTTCTTCTTGTTAAAATGGTATAAGTGGATTGTTTTCTACAAATGGCAGAACATCAATTATGTATCAGGGGCCTTTATGGGGTACCGCTCATCGCCATCAAGCTAAAATTTTATAGTACCCCCAGAACGAAATTTTGTACTACCTTGTAACAAAATGCTCATTTTTTCGTTTTGAGGTATTTGCGTTTCTTAGTCTGATAGTGATGGGGCGGGCTCCCACACAGTACGATTTTATTTCAAAGACACAACGATCTTACTACAAACTTTTTATTTATCTCACACTCTCATCCGATAGTATTACTATTTTTTATTACTAATGTTGCCGTTTCACTCGGATGGCTAAGAGGAAAATGATGGCCATATGGAACAAAATCAACCTTACCAAGATGCGATGGAGCAGAATAACCTCTGTCATAATCCCCCCAAATAATGTGAAGATTATACTTTGTTACTTCATTGAAATCACCTTGATCGTTTTTCAGTAGTAAACTGTTAAGCTGAACTGTAGTATTTAATATTCTAGGAGAAGTAAAACTGTTACTTATTTTTTCGATATAATGTTCAGGGATGCTCTCCATACTTTCAAACAAACCATTACTTAATAAATAACGCCCTATCAAATTAGTAGTTGCCAATTTTAATGTCCATTTGTTCATAAATTGGGGAACATTTAGCGATTTAGGATTTTTTTTAGCAATAGGCGGCTGAAGTAAAGTGATTGAATACTTCTTATCTATGTACTCTTGTACCAATGCTTCCAGAAGAATAAACGCACCGAATGAATGACCAATTAGATGTGCACCATTAGTAGCTTTCTCTAATAACTTTTTCGCTACATTCAAATAGATATCTAGAAGATTTTTCTCTTGTTTAAAAGGAGAACGTCCCAAACCTGGAAGATCCAAGATCCATACAGGTTGACCAGTTTTTTCATGAAGCTCTTGTGCTAAAGGAAATAAATCCTCTCCATCACTCAATAAACCATGTAATAAAATAAACGGTTTACCCTCTCCTTGTAATTGGTAAAGGGTAATGTTATCACATAATGTTCGTTTAAATAAATGATTATGCTGGCCATTTTGATGCATCATTCGATAATCCAAATCAGCTACTACGGCAGGGAAAAATTTCATTACACTCGTCTTCTTAAACCAATCTCCTCCCATAATTTTTTTCGCTGAAACATTTGAAAATTTTCGTTTTGTAATAAAATTCAGTCCATCAGAAGGAATTTTTGTTATTTTACTTACTCCACTATTCATAATTGCTTTCATAAGTGGCATTGGGACAGAGATTTTTGGTGCCCTCATATTCATACTTTCCGACATAATACTTAATAATTCAGCAATGTTCTGATCGTGCTGTTTGTCTTCAACAAGTGTATATGTTTGTATAGTCGGTTGCTCCAATCTGAAAACCTGCACAATAAACTTCGCAAGCTCATCGTTTGAAATAAGTGGTAACCTATATCCCTTACCTCCAGGAATCACTGGCATGAGCCCTCTTCGCATACTCATCACAAGCAAACCTAATCCTGCTATCTGCTCTGTACTCCCTGTTTTACTACTACCGACTACAGTTGGCGGATTAATTACAGAAAGCGGATAACCTACTGCTGATGCCTGGTGACGGATATAAAGATCTGCTAAAAATTTTGTTCTCTCATATGGATTTTTCATTTTCAAATAATTGTTTCCTTCTTTAAACACATCAATTGCAATCTTGCTATTTTTATCATCAAAGGGACTCATATAACCTACAACATGAATAAATTGTTGCAAGCCCTTCAATTGATGAATGCTTTTAGCTAATTCACTAATGTGTTTGGCGCCATTTAAAAATACGGAAGCTGCCTCTTTACTTGTCGCTTGAATATCCATGGGGCCTCCTGCGTGAATAATCACATCCGTTTTCAATATCCTCTCCTTATCTTCAGCACTTAGACCTAAATCTATTTTCGTCAAATCACCTTCAATAAAGTGCAGAACTGCCTTTTTTAAGATGCCTCTTTCTTGAAAAATGCGTGTTGCTTTACTTTTCGATCTCACTAAAAGAAGAATTTTAACATCCTCTTTGGCTAATTCTTTTACTAATTGCTTTCCAATAAAGCCTGTTCCACCAGTTAAAAATACTGTTCTCATATAAAATCTCCTTTTTAGTACTATTCAGTACTAATTTGATGTAAAAAAAAAGCTTCTTTTATCGAAGCAATTTTAAAAAATGATCTGCTGTTTTCGTGATTACAGTTGCATCCTTCAATGTTTCTGAAATAAATAATGCTCCTTCAAGATTTGTAATAAAAAGTGATGCAACCTCATCAATATTAATCGTATTTCTGAATTCTCCATTCTCTACCCCTTGTTTAAGTAATAGAGAAACTTTCTTTTGTAATCCTGTAAAAAAAAGACCTATTTTTTCTTTTATTTGCGTGGCCTGTTTAGGACTTTGAATATAAAGAGTAATAAATGGACAGCTCCCCTTATACTCTCTCGACTGAACTCCTTGTGATAATTGCTTTAAAAACAGTTGGATACGATCTTCAACTAAAAATTGGTTCTGAGAAAGTACGTCATCAATTGCAGATTGATACATTTCAATCCAATAATCAACGACCCCTTCTAATAATACTTCCTTATTAGAAAAGTGATAATACACATTAGACTTTGAAACTTTGCTTACACGTACTAATTCATCCATACTTGTATAAGCAAACCCTTTTTCTAAAAATAATGTTGCAGCTACTTCAATCACACGTTTTTGATTCATTAATTTTACCTTTGTCATAACTAGAACTATATAGTACTAATTTAAATATTGCAAGTATTTATGTTAATTTTGAAAAAAATTTGATTAAAAAAGTTCCACTAACATTGATTTTACTGCAAAAAAATCTTAGCATCAGCGTTACGCAAAAAAGAAAAGGAGTGGATCCCCCCACTCCCTTTAACCATCTATCCTTGATTCCTCTGTACCTCTCTAAACTCCTCCTTCACCTTCTCTAACAGCCCTTCTTCCGTAATTAATCGATACGCCGTATTTGCTAATGCTTTTGCCGATGTAATTAACGCTTTATCTCCAAGTTCTGAACGTGCTGCTTCTCTAAATTCATTCGTATGTGCAATTAAATCGTCTGAACCAATTTTAATGTACGGATGAATCGTCGGTACGACTTGACTAACATTTCCTGCGTCTGTTGAGCCGATGCCAAATCTTTCTTTCCGATTTACGTCTTCACCTTGTAATTCTAGCTCTTCGGCTACGACGTCATTAAATGTTTTTGTTACGAGTAGTTCATCGATTTCATTTTGGAATTGATGGATTTTCACTTTCGTACCTGTTGCTAATGCTGCTCCCTCTGCGATATTTCTTACTTTCTCTGTTACTTCCGCACATCTTTTTCTCGTTGCTGCACGGATGAAGAACCTTGCTGCTGCGTAATCAGGAATAATATTTGGTGCTTTTCCGCCCTCAGTAATAACGCCATGAATTTTCACATCTGACGGAAGTTGTTGGCGAAGTGCATTAATGCTGTTGTACAGCTGAATGACCGCATCTAATGCGTTAATTCCTTCTTCTGGTGAAGCTGCTGCGTGAGCTGTTTTTCCGTAAAAATGAAAATCAAGTGGATCGACTGCTAGTGAAGGGCTCGTTGTCGCTGTTTTTCCGCTCGGATGAATCATAAGTGCCGCATCAATATCTTTAAATAACCCCACTTTTACATAACTCGCTTTCGCACTACCATTTGGCCCTCCTTCTTCAGCCGGAGTACCAAACACGACAACTTCCCCACCAATTTCTTCAAGCGTTTCTGATAATGCGATCGCTGCCGCAACGCTAATTGTGCCAATTAAATTGTGACCACATGCATGACCGAGTCCTGGTAAAGCGTCATACTCAGCTAAAAATGCGATGACTGGTCCTTGTTTTCCTGAACTTTTTCGTGCGATAAAACCTGTTTCATGTCCAGCTATATTGTGCTGTAATTGAAATCCTGCACTTCCTAGTAATAAACTTAACGTTCTTGATGCATAAAACTCTTGGTTACCAATCTCCGGATTCGCATGAATATCGTGACTTGTTTCTATGTACTTTTCCTTATTTCTTTCAATACTCTCTTCAATTGTTTTTCTTTGTGACGTTACTCCAGTCGCTCCCATTGTTCTTCCCCCTTATATTTTCACGTAAAAAAGCCTCTTTCTAAAAGATAGAAAGAGGCTTCTGCATATACAGTCAAAATGAGCTTCTTTCTTATCTTTCAAGTTACCTTGCTGGAATTGGCACAGTATTCATAACGAATCCGCTGCCGAGGTATCATAGGGCCAGTCCCTCCACCTCTCGCGATAAGAATTTTCATAAAATTATATTAAATTACATTCATTCTAAGTTCATTCCGATTAAAAGTCAAGGCATTCCTATCCGAATTTACCGAATATCTAAAAATCCTTTTAATACACCAATTGTTTCTGGTGCTTGTAATCTTGCACAAACGTATGGGAATTCCATACTACCTTCAAACATCATTTGAGATGTGAGCGGTGCCCCTGCCCAAAAGATTTCATCATCAATTACGATAAACGGGAATGCTTTATTTTGTCTTTGTAACTTTACATTTTTTAACGGAACTGGTCCGTCACTATACACCGTTACTTGCGCATTTGTACGCATTAACGCTTGCCATACTCGTTTATCCACTTGCTTTGTACTCGGAAGTGAAATAATTATGTTTCGTTTTGCAGCTAAAATATCTTTCAATAATCCTTTCGGCTCTTCAAGATTCATTTCCATAAACCAGCGTAAACGTTTCGAAATTTTCCGCTCCCATAATTGTCTTGATGTCGTGCGATCATACACATCTCCGTGACGTTCTATATGAGCTGTTAATTGTGATAACGCTTGTTTTCTCGAAAGGTTTTTACGCATATAATGGCAATCTGATAATTGAATGAACTTCCCTCTCGCTCTCGTTACAGCTACATTGACGAGGCGATGGTTTTTATGGTCAAAGAATAACACACCAGGTCGTTCTTGCGGAAAACTATCCACTGTATCAAATATCATCATATCTCTTTCGGACCCTTGAAACTTATGAACTGTCGCCGCTAAAACTGGTATATTTTGATATTTCGTTCTCTGCAACATTTCTCTAATACACGTTGATAAAAAGCGGGATTGTGCCCTGTAAGGTGTAACAACACCGATCGATTGAACACCATCTAACAGTCCGATTAACATCATTTGCATCGCTACTAAACCAGACATAATGTTAAAACGAGAACCTGAAGCAGCGTCTTTTAACGAAAAGGCTCCCATTAGACTTGTATCAAATAAAACACTCGCCTCATTTGCGAACGGTTGCAATCGCGCAAGTTCTTTACGGTCTGAAACAGACGGATGATCGTATACTCTATTTTTATAAATAAACGAATTTGTAAACTTAGATATATCCGCATGCATACGTCTTTGTTCCTGCAACATAAAGAGGTTCGGATGTGCTTCTGATTTATTGACAGACTCAACAATCCCAGCATGGTAAAACATATCTTCCCCGAGCCATTTTCGAACGAGTTCATGGTTCGCCATCGCAATTGGAGGTAACTGTAAAAAGTCACCACATACGACGATGCGTTTTCCAAGTGAAGCAGCTAATGCAATTTGCGGAACATATGCCATACTCACTTCATCTACGACAACTAAATCAAATGTACGCTCATAAATAAGTGAATCAATGGCACATTTCGATAAAGTTGCGCCGATTACTTTCGCATTTTCAATGTATTCTTTTTCTACTTCTTTAATTTTCGCTTTTTGCTTTCGAAGATCACTTTCAATCTCTTGTATACGCTTCTTATCAGCAGAAGTCGCTTTATATGATAAAATCTTTTCACGAAGATCTTGTCGTGTTTCCTCTAAGTAGAGTCTTTCTTCTCCCCATGATCCGTTCGTCGTTTCAACTAACTTAGACGCAAGTAACGTTTCATGATTTCGTATATGTTCATGTTGACTATAACCGTAGCGAACAATTTCGCCAGGCGTCCATTTCTTTTTCTTCTCAATTTGCTTCGTTACTTCACTCATTAATACGTCCACTGCCGCATTACTATGAGCTAATACAAGTACCGATTTTCCTTTTTGATAATGCGCCGAAATAATACGTGATAAATTGTAAGACTTCCCTGTTCCAGGTGGTCCCCACACGTACGTTGTCGGATTGTAAAACGAACGATACGCCAATTCATTTTTTGGATTTTTCATCTTCTCAACATGTTTCGGACTGCTCGTCCCATCAACAAGACGCTTTATACGATTACGTTTTAACTTATCTTTATGTGCCTCTTTTAATCGCTCTTGTAGTTGCTCTAACAATTGCCACGGTTCACTGTATAAAACCGCTTCTCGTATTTCACCTTGTATATAGTCATTTAACTTCAGTTCTATTTCTAATCCATGTACAGATAATACTTCTCCTGTCGCTTCTTCACCATCAAACTCAATTCGAATTGGTGAACCTTCCGGTAAGCTTACTTCCGAAATAAGCTGAAATACGTATACTGTACTTTCATAATCTGTATATAAAAAACGACCGTTCATGATAGAAATTTTACTACCACCTATCGTTTTCCAATGTTTAATTTCATACGCTAATGCATAGTGCCACTCTTTCATCATTGCCGATAATGAAGGAGTTTGAGTAGGTGTATTCATCGTATAATCCCCTTCCTTCTCCCCAAACATACTTTCTCACTATACCATATAACACGCTAAAATTTGTAAGGTTTTTATCTTGCTTATTTTCTTAATTTTCAATAATATATTGTATATAATTTTCAGAAAGAAGGAATCTACATGCCAGTTAGAAGAATCGAACACGTTGGACTTATGGTTGCAAACTTAGAAACATCTATTTCATTTTATGAAGAAGTAGTTGGCTTACAGCTCATTAAACGTATGGGGCACCCGAATCCAGACTTAAAACTCGCTTTTTTAGGTGTAGAAGAATCGAAGGAAACGATACTCGAACTCATTGAAGGTTATAACTCTTCTCTTCCGGCAGAAGGAAAAGTACATCACATTTGCTTTAAAGTGGATTCATTAGAGGATGAAATCGAAAGACTAAAGAAACAAAAAGTAACCTTTCTACTAGGAGAAGAAATTGAAACATTACCAGATGGAACACGTTACATATTCTTCGCTGGTCCTGACGGAGAATGGATTGAGTTTTTTGAAACGGAGAGATAAAGTGAAACTTTAATCAGTGGGGGTTTTGTTCATCCACCACTGATTATTAGTTGAACCAATCGGGCTTTTACGGGCAGTTGATCCCCCATCTAACTTCTTTGCTTCCTCTGAATTTTGAGGTGGGGGTCTTACTGCCCGTTAATGCGGGATAAAGTAAGACTTTAAGATAGAAAAAGAGCCGGGATTCCGGCCCTTGTTTTTAATGAAACATATCTTCACCCCAAAAAATCACCTATATTAAAAACAATCATTTTATTAGGAGTAAAGAATGGTAAATACAATCTATATTATTATTTTTTGGATACTTATACTATTCCCTATTCTGTATGTAATTAAGATAAAGCATTGGAATTTAAAAGTAGCTGCCGTATTTGTTGGAAGAATCCTATTAAGCATTATCTTTTTTGTAAATGGAATAGTGCTAGGAATGCAACGAAATTGGTCAGATCCTCCCTATGAAACAGAATGGGATTTCTTTATAAAGTCTTTATTAAACGGAAAAACTGATGCGCTTATACACTTGTTACTTCTAATTATTATCATTACTTTGGATTTAGTCATTACATTTTATTATATTAATAAGAAGAAATAAGACGTTTTTCCTATTTCTTTTCTTACTGAGGTAGCGCCACATACCTACAAAGTTAAAAGTATGCAAAGTCATTTTTAGGAAAGATTGTTTCTTTTATTGAAAAATTTTTTCTACATCATAGATAAAAGAGCAACCAATGCTAAAATAGCTGGAAGTCCTTGTTTCACAATAATTGATTTATTAGATGTGAAACCTCCAAAAATGGCGGCGATCACCACACAAATCACGAAAAATAATTGAACCATATAACCAATTGAGTTAAACCCAATTATAAGTCCCCAAATGAGACCAGCGGCTAAAAATCCATTATATAACCCTTGGTTTGCAAACATAACAGCTACGTTTTTATCTCCTTCTAAATGCTTCGGTAATTTGAAAGCACGTTTCGCTACTTTTGAATTAATAAAAAACATTTCGAGGATCATGATAAACAAATGTTCTAATGCTACAATCCCGACTAAAATAGCTGCGATTATTTCCATACCATTCTACCCCCTCTCTCCTTAATATCAGTTCTATATTATTTCAACTGTGAATTCTATCAACTAGGAAACGATTCCCTACGTCAGGTGCTTGATCGATAAATAGAAGCATAGTTGATACATAGCGAGCAATTCCAATCGAGATTGACTAATACCAACGCATTCTTCAAACTTCTCACCAATTCTTTCTAACCGAAAACAGTTGATATATCAATAATTGATGCGTCAATTAATATACATCTCTTTTTTTAGTTTTGCAAGTTTTTTTGCTCAAGTGGGTCTATTTTGTTTCAACACCTTAAAATTCATTCACAACACCAGTTCAAATTTCTAGAAATCCTAGTAAAGAAGAATTCAAAAAAAGAAGGGATTATCCCCTTCTTTTTTGAATTACATGTCCTTTATTATTTACTATAACCACGATTCAGTTTAGTTAACTTTTCATTGATGTGAAAAATTCTTACTCTAATATCTTTAATACCAGATGCCTGAAGTCTATTCTTGTGCATTTCCGCGTATTTTTCAGCATCTTGTTTTTCTTCAAATACATAGATGCCTCCTGCTTCTTTCGTTTCTTGATTCTCCGTCCATATTTTCCAGTGGAATCCGTCTTCTTTATTAATACTTTTTGCTAAATCCAAAAATGCTTTTTCCATTTCTTCACCAAAAGGACCTTCAAACGGAAAATCAACTTGTAATAAATATGCCATTTTCACTCACTCCTATGGTCAATATTTTCAATTCGATTGCAGGTAATACCTTAAATGAGTGCTGCAATTATTCCTGCACTCATTTGAAATTTCACCTGTATTTTCACAACCTCTTTTATAAAATAATAAAAAAATGATAGCAACTTGAACGCATACAGTTTAACGGCTTTAGGTTATTTTAAAAAAAACAGCCATTCCTTAGTGAAACGGCTGTTTTCGTAATTCAATAAAAGCTCCTAGATTGCGGTAGATATTTTTAAATATTATTTTGTTTTTTTTGACTTGATTATAATAAAAGATGGACTTCGCGATTCGTTTATTAAATCTGGCATTTTCTCTATCCCTGCCAAAGTTGATTGCGGTTCGATTATTTTATCCAGCGAAAGCCCGTGTTCAATTAAAGTATTTATTAATGTGGCAACAGTTCTATGATAAATAACCACACTATCGTCAACAAACCAGTTGTGTACTCTGATTCCTTCTTCTTGATAATTATCTAACGCCCAGTGTGATTTATTACCATCCTCAGTTTTTATCCAATGGTTGCTTCCTTTGCGAGCTGTTGCTATTGGGTGTTCGGTTGAAAAGATAGCACAATTTTAATTATAATTTTGACTTAAACAATGCGTTCTGAGACACTACTCTTCTTCTAAAATAGCGTAATAATATTCATCCCACCATTCATTTCCATGGGGTATACACTTCCTGAAATATCCTTCTCTTCTCATTCCAATTTTCTCCATCAATCGATATGATGGGGTATTTTGTGGCTGACATGTAGCTATAATTCTATGTAATTTCATTTCCTTAAACCCATATTTTAATGTAGCTTGTGCTGCTTCAGAAGCATATCCTTTATTGAAATATTTAGGATTGAATACCCACCCAATCTCGTAAGTATGCTCACCAAAATATTTATGAAAAACAATATGACCAATCAGAATATTTTCATCTACCAGTATCACAGGAAAGTTCTCTGCATTTTCACCCATATTTCTATTTACAAAGTTTCTTGTATCTTCTTCAGTAAAAACTCCTTCGGGTATGTATTTCATAACATTACTATCTGATGTATACTCATGGACAGCTTGCCAATCTTTGAACTCAAAATTTCGTATTAATAATCTTTCTGCTCTTATAAACATTTACTTTTCTCCTCTCAAAAAATCGTTTCTTTATTTCAAATCCACATTCAACTCTTAAACTAAAAAGAACTTGTAGGAATCTCTGCAAGTTCTTTTTAGTTTAAGGTGAGTATATGGGACAGACAAACTATCTTACAGATTCATCATAGAAACTACAGGGATAGTACTTTGACAAATATATCATATAACAAATATTAACATCTGTATATTTTTGAAAATTATGTTAATTGAGGACGAAAATAGCTTTTCTTAACTATTATTTCGTTTACTACTAACTTCATTTTACTTAAATAAAATGCTCGATCTGATTTTTTTGCAACTTCTTGTGAATGAGTAACAACAATTACGCATTTTGTTGAGTTTAAATTAAAGTCAACTTCTCCCTGATGTTTCCCCTTATACGTCCCTTTTATTTAAAAATAAGAAACCCCATATTCAATAAAAAATACAGGGTTTTTATCAATCAGTTTATTTTGTTTAAAATTATACTTGGTCGAAAAAAGTTCGTGAATGAAATAGTACTTATCTAATTAAGAAGAATTTAGATTCCAGCCCAAACATCTTTTCCATATCGCCCTTCGTCTTGCACACGTTCCAACCAATTCCTTGCTTCTTGTTCACTGACTTCATGAATTTCTTGATATGCTTGACAAAGGGTGTCTTCTACGTCAGGAGCCATTTTACTTCCATCCCCGCATATATAAAGATGAGCCCCATTATCTAATAACGAAATTAAATTGATTCTATCTTGTTTTATTAAATGCTGTACATATGTTTTAGGATATCCTTCTAGGCGAGAAAAAGCTGTGTGTAAAGAGATTAATCCATCTCTTTCATCATTTTCTAGTTCTGTACGATAGAGATAATCCTTTTCAGGATGACGACAACCAAAATATAGATGTGCTTGTCCTAAGTTCATACCTTTTTGCTTTTGAACACGACGCGCTTGCAAGAATCCACGGAATGGTGCAATTCCAGTACCTGGTCCAACCATGATAATTGGTGTTTCTGGATTTTCAGGTAATTGAAAGTTTGATTGTGGCGTTCGAATGAAACAAATAATCTCATCTTTATTATGGCGCTGAGCTAAATAATTAGAAGCGACTCCTTCATATGTCCCTACCCCACTCCATGCAGGTGCATTAACAACACCAACCGTAATGCTCAGACGATCCTGTGCAACGAGTGGAGAGCTTGAAATAGAATAGTAACGCGGTTTGAGCGCAGGAAGAAGTTCTAAAAAGCGTTCAAATCGGATTTCACAAGCCTCATACTTTTCAAGAAGATCTAACATTGACATACGTTTCTTTAATATTTGTTCATGATAAACTCCCTCTTCCAATAATGATTCCAATTCCTTTTTATGAGGAGGGCATGCTGTGAATGTCACCATTTCTCGTATTTGTGCTCGAGTGGCTGCTTCTTGTACTTCTACACTATAACTAAGAAGGTCAAATAAACTAACAGGACTGTCTAAAGGTATGTGATTTACACTGCGCCCACTTGCGCTCAATATGACTTGATCCTTTCCGTTTAAACCAAAGCGTTTTAAGATTCGGTTGACATTTTTCTCACTATTAATTGGCAGCACCCCAAGGTGGTCTCCTTCTTTATACGTAGCGCCTTCTGGCAAGGATATCTCAATATGTCGCGTGCTTCTTTCGCTGCTAGATGATTGAAGCTCACGATTTTCTAGTATAGATGCATAAACCGCTTCATATGTTCGCGCAAGAGGAGATCCTCCAATACGACTAACAAATTGTAAACTTAATGTACTGCGTTCTTTCTCTATGTTTTTGTTAAGTTCCAACCCAAATGCCTTCATCGCATCAGACCACATACTTTGTTTCCATTGCTCGAGCTGTTCCTCAAAGTCACCACTTGCATCCGCTTCCCCGCGTTTAGAAAATCTTGTTGCTCCTTTTTGAGCCATTTGCTCATCAATGTATCTTGGAATTCGCTGATAAGTACTAGCCCAATTATGATCTCCACAACCAAACACTGCATATTGAACACCTTTTAGCTCATCCGCTTTTAATTCCTCCAACCATTGCACAAACTGCCCTGCATTACTTGGTGGTTTTCCATTATAAGAAGAAGTTACAATAAGAACCGCCCCTTCTTTTGGCAGGCTTCCAATTCGATCGTTAAGAGCTACCACTTCCGTTTGAACACCTTCTAAACTAGCTGTATCTGCTAGTTCTCTTGCAATACCTTCTGCTACCCCTGTATCCGATCCATATAGAACAAGAAGCGAAAGATTATCGGCTCCAATAATAGAAGGAGTCTTCTGAACTTGCTGCTTGGTTTCATGGTTTTTCAGTTTCTCCTCTATAGGCGCAAGAACAGTAGTATGGCTAATAGTTTGATTTCGGGGTAGAATCCTAATTTTAAAATCACCAGGCTTTAGCGTTAATGTTTGTTTTACGTCCAGCTGATAGTCTTGATAATCAATGAATTCAAAATGTTGAAGAAGCATTCCCATTACAAGTGTAGCTTCATGAAGTGCAAACTGCATACCGATACATGCCCGTTGACCATTTCCAAATGGCTTATAAGCATGATGAGGAACCTTATCCGGATCTTCAAATCGTTCAGGTTGGAATTCTTCCACGTTGTCTCCCCACGCGTCTTTATCCCTATGTAACTGTGGAATAAGAACAGAAATACGATCTTCTCCTTTCTTAATTGGATATTTCCCACCAATCACTGTATCTTCTTTTGCATAGAGACTGAATGCTGGGGCAGTAGGCCATAGACGTAGCGATTCATTTAAAATCATCCGTATATACTTAAGTTTCATAACTTGTTGGTATGTTGGAGTAGGATCTGTCAAAACCCGATCTACTTCTTCATAGGCTTTTTTCAATTTATCCGGATTCTTTAATAAAAAATAGATTGCAAAAGATAATAATCCGCTTGTTGTTTCATGCCCAGCTATTAAAAAAGTGATAATTTGGAAACGAATATTTTCATCATCTAATTTTTCACCAGTTTCCGGATCCTGCACATTTAACATACGAGAAAGTAAATCATTTTCTTCCTGATTTCCACTACTTTTACGTTCAGCAATAATATTATCCACTAAGGAAAACATAGATTGAATATCATGCTGAAATTGACGTTTCGTTCTCCACATGAGTTTGTCTTCTATATCCAGCCGCTGTAATTGGTGCATAGCCTCATCTAGAGCACGGCTCATGCTAGTAATAAAAGGATGAGGGGTCTCACGATAAAAGCTATTAAATCGATAATTAAAACCACATAGACCAATTGTATCCAATGTAAGGCGAGTCATATCCTCCGGTACATCTACGCTTTCATTCGGATTAAGCCGTGCCCATTTTTGAACGAGTTGTACGGCAAGATCGACCATCATAGCATGATAATCTTTCATTGCTCGTTGGCTGAATGTAGGCATCAAAATATTATGAGCTTTTTTCCAGTTAGGCTCATGAGTCTCGCTTGTAAATAATCCGTCTCCAGCAAAGGCGCGAACTTTCGCTAAAGCACCCTCTATACTTTTGTCAAATCTTGTTTCGTCACAGACTTCTGCTACCAGTTCATGTCCAGAAACAACAATGATGGTATCACTTAAAGTTTGAATTTGAAAAATGGGACCATACTCTTCCGCTATCTTGATAAAAGATAAGGTCGGTTTATCTTTATCAATTAATGGGAGATTCCCCAGCAATCCATATGTTTTCGGTTGAGGAATGGCAGATACTTTTTTATCCATTAAAAACACCCTTTCAAAAAAGCATGAAATAAAGTGAAACTTTAATCAGTGGGGGTTTTCTTCCCCCCACAGCTGATCAGCCCTCCCAATCAATAATAGGAAGATAGCAATGAATCGCCTGGGATAAAGATATGTAATTGATTACCTTATTTTATCTTTTCCCTAACTATTCACGATTATGATTTTGCTTATAAGGTTTGTAATCTAAGTTGTTTGTTACTATTACATTTATAACTTGCAGAGAAAATACTAAATTAAAATGAAGCGTATTATTATGATGCTAATCAGAAATTGAGAGCTAAAGATTGTAGTATTGGGAAAACCAGTAGTTCCTAATGTCAATTCAAACAAATACGATAAGCAAGTATACTGTGTTACTAATGAAAAAGGATCTGATATGAATATCAGATCCTTTTTACTATATATAATTATTTCACTGGTTCTTTTCCAGATTTAAATACCAGCGCCTTAGCAGCAAAAATTTGCATTTCTTCATAGTCTAACTAAACAGTAAAAACTTATAGGAATCATGATCTAAAGTTTTATTTTACTCTACCGATTTAACCTCTCGACAGCTTCCGCGCTTGTATCTACACGTTTAACGAAAAAAACTAATAGTAGTGCAACAATATTCATGCCAAGCGCTACATAAAATGAATATTGAATTCCGGATAATAAAGCCTTCTGGGCTAACATTGCCTTCGTAGCTTCTGTGAAGGTTGTTGGATCTACATCAGCCATTAGACTTTCAGCTTTTGTTTTTGTTACAGAATTCATAATCGTAACAAGAATAGCAGTACCAATTGACCCAGATACTTGTTGAGCTGTATTATTAACAGCTGTACCGTGCGGATTTAAGCGAGTTGGCAATTGATTAAGACCATTTGTCATAAGCGGCATCATCACCATCGCCATCCCAAACATCCGCAGTGTGTAAATAAGAATAATATGTGTGTGACTAGAATCGAGTTGCAGGTTTGCCAGCATATAAGTTGAAACGGCTGTAATGGAAAGTCCTACTATACCAAGAATCCGAGGGCCATATTTATCAAATAGTTTACCTGTAATTGGTGACATAATCCCCATTATTACCGCACCTGGAAGCATCATCAGCCCAGAGCTCAGCGGTGAAATGCCGCGGACGTTTTGTACATAAGCTGGTGTTAAAATCATACCCGAAAACATGGCCACTGCATTGACAATTGCAATTACAGACGCAAGTGCAAACATTGGGTATTTGTAAACACGTAAATCCAATAGCGGTTCATTCATTTTTAATTGACGTATAATGAAAGCAATTAAGGCAATAGCGCCTATGATTAAGGTTGTTAAGACCACTTTATTCGTCCAACCATCGGAACTTGCAGAACTGAATCCATACAACAGACCGCCAAAACCGACAGAAGATAATAATAATGAGAGATAATCAAGTTTTGCATTTTTATTTTGCCTCATGACATTTTCCGATTTCCAAATCCCTAACAGTAAGCTAATGATTGCTAACGGTAATATCATTTCAAAAAGCAAACGCCAGTCATAATACTCTACAATATAACCTGATAGTGTCGGTCCAATTGCTGGGGCTGTAATCATAACTAACCCAAAAATCCCCATTGCTGTTCCCCTTTTTTCTCTTGGAAAGCTTACTAGCATAATATTCATTAACAAAGGCCCCATGACTGAAGAACCTGCTGCTTGAACCATTCGGCCAGTCAGTAACAAACCAAAGTTCGGTGCTAAAGCCGCTAAGCCCGTACCAAGAATAAAAATCAACATAGATGTAATAAATAAGCTCCTATTGGAGAAGCGGGTTATTAAAAATGCTGAGGCCGGAATTAATACACCACTTACAAGCATATACCCTGTAGAAAGCCACTGAATCGTTGAATAATCTTTTATGTCTAAATCCTTCATTATCGATGGCAAGGCTACATTTAAAAGCGAGTTATTTAAAAATGAAACAAATGCTCCAATAAAAAGGATTACAAGCATTAAATATGGTGGCTTTCTTTTATGTAATGTTTCACTCATATATTCATTTGCCCCTTCATTATAAATTCCATTAATTAGTTCAAATCGTTTGCATATCTGCACAACAATACATTATCCTTTCAGTATTTTGCCAAACTCTTCGAATGGATATTCTCTTTTTAGTAATTCTACTTGCTCGACATAAAATGTTAAAATTTTTTTACTGATTAAACCTTTATAAACACGTTTGTTAACCGAAATTAAATTAGGCTGAATTAAACAAAAGGAGCAATTAAAAATACTCTTCTAAAATAAAGTGAAACTTTAATCAGTGGTGCTTTTACAGGCAGCCGCTTTCACTGAATTTTGAGGTGGTGATGTCTTATGGCCCACAAATTGCGGGATACATTAACAAGTCAATACACCTATTCCTTTAAATACAGGCTTGTAAATCCAGTTATGTAACCATCCATAAAAAGGAATATTACATAGGCTAAGTCTAACATTACATTTTTAAAGTGAGGGGAATAAACTTATGCACCAATATTGGTATTTGAATTCAGAGGGAAATGGAGAGCAATATAATAACCAAATTGCAATGTCATCATTATATTTACAGCCCCAAATAGCTAAAGCTGAGGGAATGAATGATTTGAAGATTCCTGAGAATTGGAGTTGTCGAGTCTATCCATTTGGTTGGGATTCACCAGCCAACTATACGGGTTTCAATCCCGATCCCCCTCCCTTCTCTTTAGGTCAGCCAATCCATTATGCAGGGATGATGCCCCAAGGACATCCTGCTAATTGGACTCCATTACCAGGCCATGCAGGTAATTCCCACAAACCTCCCTTACCCTGGGCTCAACCATTCAATCATACAGGGATGTTCGCACAAGGTCATCTCGCCGCTTTACTATCGCCACCAGCTAAAGCTTTTAATTTTAATACCAATAATAACTGGGGTATTTTTGGAAACCCTCCAGGATGGGGAGGACAGGTAAGTCCTATGGGATGGGGGAATAACGGTCAGCCAGGAATGCTTGGAAACTTACTGACAGTAGGAAAAGGCACCATGAATGGAATTGGAATGCTTAGTAGTCTAATCGGTATGGGAAAGTTCTTCTTTTAGTTAATTAGAACAGGCGAATAAGTCCATAACCCAGAACAAAAAAACATTTCCTTTAATCTTCTCAAACATACTCCCTCCAAGTTCGCTTCCTCTCCTTTCAAATCATAAAAAACATC
The DNA here is from genome assembly GCF_019656175.1 of Bacillus sp. BML-BC051. Taxonomy (NCBI): domain Bacteria; kingdom Bacillati; phylum Bacillota; class Bacilli; order Caryophanales; family Bacillaceae; genus Bacillus; species Bacillus sp. BML-BC051. The sequence goes on along the minus strand of NZ_BPLI01000063.1, from coordinate 85,832 downwards.
TATTACCTTGTATGTGATAACTTGATAGAGATGTGGTGACATGAACAAAACGCAAATTTCGTACGCTAAGCAAAACGCTACAAAAAAACGGTTCCTTTACGAAAGAACCGGTTTTTTGTAGCGTTTATTTATTTAAAAAGTAGTCAAATCTTTTTTCACTAATTAACACTTTGAACACGGCCAATTTGTCCATCTTGTAATCGAACTTTAATGCCGTATGTATGTGTTTCACTATGTGTTAAAATGTCTTTCACAACACCACTTACAGTTTTACTATAGTCATTATCCAATTGAATAACTACATGTGAACCAACTGAAATTTGTGATCTTGTTGGTTTCCCACCTGTTGCTTGTGTTGTTTTTTCTTGTTTTTGTGTTCTCTCTTGGTGTATAGACTGTTGTTGCTGAGTCTTCTGCTCTTCTTGCTTACGCTTCTCTTCTTCTACTCTTTGTTGCTCTTCTTGCTTGCTGCTCTTCTTGTTTACGTTTTTCTTCCTCCGCTACTTTTTTATCTTCATCTATTTTTTGCTCATCTGATGCTGTTTTTAATTTTTCTTCATCACCTTTACAAGCACTTAAAGATATTACACACAAACTCAAAAGTACAAAAAATAACAATTTCTTTAACATTAAAAAATCCTCCTATATATACATTACAAATCAATAACTTTCATAGCATAACAAAAATATAAGCTTTTCTTTGTCAAAATTTGTCGTATATTTTTATTTTCTACTAAAAGGCTGACACTACAATAAAAGCGGAGATTATTATATCGATTCGTGCACAGGAATTACGTTCGTTTGCTAGTCAATTAAACTTAATTAATGAAATACCAGGAAAAATCTTCATCTTATGTATAAAAGGATCTTTCGATTGAAGATCCTTTTATATTGCTTATTTAACTAAATAAATTGGTTAATTGCATAAAGCTCTTCTAACTTTCCTTGCGAAACTTAGCGGATCATCAACGTCTTCAATATTAACGTAAATCAAATTTGGATCATCACATAACCACTCATTGTGTATAGACGAAACGATTATTCCTTGTTTAATAATTGTAGCAACAAATCCATTGACTTCTTTTTGTAAGAGCGCTATCCGGCCTAGACATAATGCTCGTCCAGTTTTATTATCTCGTGATTCGAATGAGAAGGAAGTTGTTACTCTAAAACGTTTTCCTAAGATAGTTGCTTGTATTTCCTCCCGATTTATTGTTGCCACGCATTTTCCACCGGCGAATCCTTCTTGGCCACCGATAATTCTTGCAAACTGTTGACAAATTAATTCATCATTACACGCCATACCTTGAATCATCCCCCTTTTACTATTAGGTTATGAATGAATACTTAGGTCTGAAACGGTAATGAATCTATTCTATTACAAAAAAGATTATCGGAATCTAACGAAGTCTATTATATGGTAAGGCATTTTTAGAGAGCATAAAAAAACACCCTAAGGTGCCATCCTCCGATTTGAGAATCATATCTATGTATGGATAAATCTGAGAAATAGAAGTTTCTAACTATAATTTATAGAGCTCTTATACCATGAATTACTTACATACATATTTCCTTATTTACCCGAAGAAGAATTCCGTTATATTACTTTTTGACCAGTCTCGTTAAAGCCATCCCAATAAATCCAGCCCCCATCCCAATTAGCCATCCAGCATGAGTATCGCCTAATATAGATCCCACTCCTCCGCCAAGAAACATGCAGCCAACGAATACTAATCCTCCAATTCCCCAATTCGGCCGTTCCATAGTCAATCACATCCCTTCAATAAAACATATGCGATTAACTAGCCTAACTTTCTTGCATAGGATAGTTAATTATTTTGCTTATGTATTATTGAAGAGCGTTCATAAGATGCAGAGATTGAGCCATTTGAATAAATTACAGAAGGAGAATTTCATTTTTTCATATTATAATAACTTAAGAGTTGTGGAACAAATTCTTCTTTAATTAACCAGTTAATAGCAGTATGGATATTTGTCACTATTAAGGACTCATCCCATCGTTATCAAGCTAAGAAATGCACCTCCCCCCAAAATGAAAATTATATGCATCATTGACTACTGTTAATAGGACGTTATGTCATACAATGGAGTTACTATTAGAAAACTGTGAGGATGGTTACGTTGATAAAATTTATAATTAGTTATGCTGCAAGTCTGTTTGCTTTTATTTTTGGCTGGTTCTTGATTTCATATATTTCTCATCCTAGCTTTATTCACCCGAACGTTGTATTAGGATTCATTAAAACGATCGTCACTTATGGTAGTATACCGGCTCTTGTAGCTTGTCTAATTGGGGAAGTGTTATACAGGAAAATCAAGCGATGTAGAGAATTTCAATTTGGAATCCCTGTATTTATAGGACAAGCAGTTATCTATACACTTATACCATTTCTTTTTCTTTTTCCTTTTAATTTTTCCCATTTCTTTGATTTCGTTGCACCTGTTATTATGGGGTCCTTATCTTTTTATTTAGTACGTAGAAAAATATAATTAACTTCAAGAGTGTGACAGAAAGAAGCCGGAGTGAGTAAAACCACACTGTATAACCATACAGAGCTCAAAGAACGCATCAATTCTTGCGAAATCAACAAGAAAAAGTATTTGTGTCCCCCTAGATTAAATGGAACGAGAACAATCAAAATGCCGTCATTGCTTCTCTTAAAAGAAGAATTGAAAAGATAGAGAAAAAAGAATAAAGGACTTGAAGAAAAAATAAGTAATTGCGTGAAAAAGAAAATGTAAAGCTTACTGATTACTTCATGAAGTAATCAAATTAGGACCGTACATATTAGACATGTCTAATATGTACGGTCCTTTTGTTTACTAGTCGTTCATTTATCTAACCTAAAGATAAATATGTGGCCCTTTTACCATTTGAATTTCTTTGTAAGTTTCTTATATTTTCTATACGAACGTCTAACAATATTTAACATAAAATACGGTATTTTAATAGGGAAAGGAAATTTATAAATGAAAGGAAAATAAAAGGTGAAATATGCCTTTTCTAGGTCTCTCCACTTACTATCTTCTTTTGTTTTTAAGAAGTCAGATACATCGACTACATATCCCCTTCCGTTTTCCATCATCACATTTTTCCCGTGAACATCACAAGGTGTTAATCCTTGTTCCCTCGCGTACTCTAAAGCTTCATTGATATCAAAGATCACCTGCTTAGGAATTTTAATCCCCTTATGAAGGGCATCGTATAAAGTAATTTCTTTTAAACGTTTCAATACTATGAAATTTTCTCCTTTATATATAAGCTTCGAATAAGAAGGATGATTTCCGATTCTTTGGTATACTTCTGACTCTTTTTCAATTCCTTCTCCTTCTCGTGCGTAAACTTTCACTACCCAATCTTTGTATTCTTTATGCATAAATACTGCGGCATAATTCCCTATCCCTAAACACTTCCAAAGTCTAGGAATATCATTAACTACTACAGGCTCGAATTCATCCTCACTTCTTATGCTTACCTCTTTTAATAATTCGTCCTTTATCAATCCCACAAAACTGTTTATACTCATCATTTCCACTCCGGTTTTGTTAAAAGGGGTACCACCCACAATTTAACGAAAATATACACTAAGTGAATTTTAGCATAAAACGAGTCATCTTTTTTCTTAAAATACAAAGATGACTCGTTTTATTTAAACTGTTGAATACTTAATATTTATTCCATTATTCATAACTAAAAACCTTACAACATAAAAATATTTCCAACTATTTACGTATTTTCATTTTTTCAGAGGCCTCCCCTCATGCCTCCTTACAGGGAGAATGATAAGGCTTTTTTTATTTACCCAATTACCGAGCTCTCAAATATTTTAAATAGTTACAATACATGTATTGCTCCAATAACATATGATCATTCTTAAGAATGCCATTGAAATGTACCAATAGATGTTAGTGCAGTAAAATAAATTGTGTTATGATGTGAGCAAATATAAAGCTATCTAACGGAGGGATTCATATGCCACATGTTGTATTTCGTGGAATCACTACTGAACAATTAAAACGCATAAGCAAGCCATTAGTAGAAGAGCTCGCAGAGATTTGTGAGTGTGATACGGATAATTTTACGTTGGAACTACCAAGTTCTACGTTTGTATTCAATGGAGAAGAAATAGAAGCGTTTCCTCTTATTGAAGTGAAATGGTTCGAGCGTGGACAGGAAATTCGTGATCGGTTTGCCAAGGCCATTACTACATATGTAATGGATTTTGGACTTCCAGAAGTAGAGGTTGTATTTACGGTTTTCACAGAATCAGCGTATTATATTAACGGGAAGCATTGTGCAAGTTAGAGCTATTTGAAAAATTTTTGTACGGTTTATAAGGGGTAGAGCCACATTACTATCAAGCTAAGAAAAGCGAATATCCAAACACCAAAAATGAACTCTATTCTCATAAACAACTAACTGTAAAGAGATAAAATTTTTGTTTGGGGACATCAAAATATTAGCTTGATCGTGTTGTAGCGGCCCCCCTTTTAAAATAGTAGAGTATAAACATGAAAAAACTCCTAACAAATTTTGTTAGGAGTTTTTTCAAATATGCAATATTTTTTTAATCCTCATTATCGATTTCTATTGTACCTGTTCTAGCACTAACTTTTAAACTATTTAACAGATTATCAGGTGTTTTGATTTCCACTTCATATTCAAATGTAGATTGTGCTAAGTTGTCATCTTCTAATTCGAATTCTTTTTTCACATTCATAATTTCTCCATTTGTATGTGCTAAAGAAATTTCACGAACTTGTTTCTCTGTGTAGTTTTCATTCTTTTTTGCATAATTGTAACCCATACCATAATATCCACCAACAATAGCAATACCACTTACTAAAATAGCAATTACACTTATAATTATTTTCTTTTTATGTTTTAACATTTTCATCCACTCCTTCATGATTAATCATCTATTCCAAATCTTGCTTCAAGTGCATTTTCTGCTTGCCCTAATTGATCTTCCAGTATATCGTGTTCTCTTTCTTGTGCTTTATATTGTTCAATCGTTATCGTTCCAGCGCGATAATCCGCTTCAAGCTGATTATCAGATAGATCTACCTTGTCATCTAATTGATCAATTTCTTTTTTTGCTGTTAAGTACGTATTTAAGTTTTCTTCTTTTGATCCAACTGGTTTCGTATTATTTGCCTTTTCAACGATAGATGTGACTTCGTTTTTGAAATCTTGTATTTGCTTCATATCATTCGCAGCAGCTTGTGTTTTTTGTGGTTCTTGTTGTAGTTGAGAACTTTCTTTTTGCAATGTATCATTTTCCACTTTCAGTTGTTGTACTTCTGTATTGTTATCAGCTTGAGTAGAACAAGCTGTTAAGAATAAACAAGACATCGCTCCAATCAACATCCACTGTCTCATTCTGTTTTCCTCCCTTTACATGTGCACCTTATCCTTGCCTTTATATTACTCAACAAACATTAAAGGAAGATTAATGTACAAAAAAATAAAATGATATAATTAAATCGTTTCTAATCTTTCTTTAATGTTTTGGAATTATAGTGATACATATTAATAAGAAGAAAAGGAGAATGGTAATGCGAGTTCTTATTGTCGAAGATGAACAAGACTTACAAAATATATTGGTAAAACGATTAAATGCTGAACATTATAGTGTCGATGCATGTGGGAATGGAGAAGATGCCTTAGATTATATAAACATGGCTACCTACGATTTGATTGTGCTTGACATTATGATTCCCGGAATAGATGGCTTACAAGTATTACAAAGATTACGCGCGGATAATCATACAACTCCTGTCTTGCTTCTTACAGCTAAAGATACAATTGATGATCGCGTAACAGGACTCGACTTAGGTGCGGATGATTATTTAGTAAAGCCGTTTGCTTTTGATGAACTATTAGCAAGAATTCGAGTGTTAATGCGAAGAAATACAGGAAACACATCTAATGTGTTTGAAATCGCTGATTTAGTGGTAGATTGCAATATGCATAAAGTAACAAGAGGAGATCAGATTATCACTCTTTCCAGTAAAGAATTTGCTATTTTAGAATATATGATTCGTAATAAAGAAGTTGTGCTCACACGAGATAAAATTGAGCAACATGTGTGGAATTACGACTATGAAGGTGGCTCGAATATTATTGACGTTTACGTCCGCTATCTTCGTAAAAAAATTGATAGCCAGTTTGAAACGAAGTTAATTCATACAGTACGAGGAACTGGTTACGTATTGCGAGTAGAATCATGAAAAGACTATCAATCAAAATGAGAGTAACCCTGTGGTATACGGGGCTAATTGTAATTATTATGGCACTCGTGTTAGCTTTTATTTTAACTTCTTCAGATAAAGTTTTGCTTTTTAATATGAAAGATCAATTGAAGAGCACAGTAAAAGAAAGCATGGAAGATATCGAATATAAGCATGGACAATTAAAGATGGACGATGATTTTGAACCCTTAGAAGATGGAGTAAATATCAGCATTTATAATAAACAAGGTAAGCTGCTGGCAGGAAATATGCCAACAAGCTTTAATAAAAAAATACCGCTTAAATCCGATGAAATACAAACTATTAAAGACGGTAATAAAGAATGGATTGTATATGATTTTCTCCATAATGCAGGCGGCGATGAGCAAGTCTGGATTCGTGGAATAATGACTATGAACCAATTATCATCAACGATGAATACGCTTATTGTCATAACACTCATCTCATTTCCATTACTTATTCTCATTGCGGCAGTGGGAGGATATTTTATTACGCAAAGAGCGTTTCGGCCTGTGCAACAAATGAGTGATTCAGCCAGTAAAATTGGTGATGGTAAAGACCTTTCGAAGAGAATTCATTTACAAGGTTCACCGAAAGACGAAATGTATCATTTAGCACAAACCTTTGACAAAATGTTCGAGCGATTGGAGACATCGTTCGAAAGTGAAAAACAATTTACATCTGACGCATCTCATGAATTAAGAACACCAACATCTGTTATTATTTCGCAATGCGAATACGCATTATCACAGAGGAATAATCCGAAAGAAATGGAAGAATCGTTAAAAGTAATTTTAAAGCAATCACGTAAAATGTCCGCGCTCATCTCACAACTCTTATTATTAGCAAGAGCTGACCAAGAAAGCCATAATACTTTCCAATTTGAATGTATCAATATGAGTGAATTAACGGAAATCGTTGTAGAAGAGCTTTCATTAATGGTTCAAGAAGCTTCAATTGATATCACAACTCATATAGAGGAAGACTTGTTTATGAAAGCAGATCAAACATTGATGATGCGTTTATTAATGAATTTACTAACGAATGCGATTGCTTATAGCAGAGCGAACGGCACTGTGCATATACAACTGTTCCGTGATGAAAGCAACATAATAGGTAAAGTCTCCGATAATGGCATAGGCATCAGCGAGCAACATATTACAAAAATATGGGACCGATTCTATCGAGTTGACGCAGCACGAACATCTTCAAGCACTGGAAACACAGGTTTAGGATTGTCGATGGTAAAATGGATTGTCGAACTACACGGAGGAGAAATTACGGTTGAAAGTGAATTAGGAGAAGGTAGTACTTTTACCTTTAAACTACCAATTGAAAAACGAGCATAATGTATGAATGTCTGTAGCTCCAGAATAAAGATTCTTTAATCCTTATATAAAAGTAACCGACGCATTTTAAACAACATCGATTTTATCATATTAAGCAACCTGCTCCGTTAAGTTGATATGCATATGGAAAAAACACCGAAATAAAACCCCAGAAATCCAAAGGTCTCTGGGGCTTCATTATATATTTAGCTCTTTTTGCTTTTTGTTTTGTTTATGTTTATACAGCAATTTTCGGCTTATGAGAGAAATCAGTAATAAGATCAGTACTAGTGCGAAAAGTTGCATAAATGATAAATTAAAATATTTAGCACCTGTAACGATTAACAGTGTAGAAATCGTACCTTTTACAATGAAAAAAATAATAATCCATAATCCGCCTTTTTTCCAGTTCATTTTTATATTACCCTTTCCTACGTTTAAATTCTTTAATGAGACACCTTATTAAAAATCTATTATATTAATAAAAAAGTCCTGTCTAATTAAATGCAATGATTCTATAATAAGTGAAAATGATATTCAATGTCAATTTTATTGACTATTTGAATACTTGTTTCTTCATCTCAAACTCTTTCTACTTTGTTTCTTATAAGCAATGAACTCTTGTTTTCAAACAAAAAAACCTCTTGAATTTGCATGCGAATTCAAGAGGTTTTTTTTCATATACCATCAGGTAAGATTTCCCGCTTTATTTATTTCTTAATACGTAGCTATTTTCTAGTACACAATAACTGGATCATACGTGTTCAAACTATCATATACAGTTTTTGCAACGTTAGGCAGAAGGTTTACACACCCACCTGATCCCCCTGTTACATAAGCATTATTTCCCCAGTCTTTTCGCCAGCCTGCATCATGAAATCCTTGACCGCTATTTGTGAATGGAACCCAGTAATCTACTTTCACTGCATAATCAGCTTTCCCTACTGCGCTACCTCTCAGCGTATATGGAGTTCGTTTATATAAAACGTACCATACACCTGGTGATGTATCTTCACCCGTGCTATGTTTACCCGTTACTACATTTGTTGTGACAACTAATTTTCCATCTTTGTAAATCCAAATTTGTTGATCTGCAATGGAAACTTCCGCATATGTATCCCCGATGCCATTATTCGATGTTGTTTTATAACCGATCCCTTCCTTCTCCCAACCATTCCCGTGAATATTAGAAGCAGAAAGCGATTTTTCGCCTTTCTCAAAGGCTTGTTGAACTTGTTTTGTTTCTTTTTCCACATCTAGTGCCCAGCCGTATCCTTGTCCCTTTACTGAAATAACCGAACCAGAATGTGTTTTAAAAGCGAAGTCTTTATGTAATGTAGATTTAGCCTTATTAATTTCAGCAACCTTATTCTTAATTTCGCTCGCATCGATTGTCACTTTCATATCCTTTGACATAGAGGCATTTTGAATTAAATCTTTCGCTTTTAATGAATACACTTCATCCTGCACTTTATAATCAACAGACTGCTGAAGAAGATTCTGTAATGCTTTCTCTTCTTTTTTGATGATTGGATCGTCTTCTTTAATAGGTTGTATGTATGTAGACTTTAAATGAATTTCACTTTTATGCTTCTGCTTGGCGTAATCTTTTAGTAGATTCGTTACGTCATATTGTTTCCCATCAATGCTCTTCGAAATAACAACTTTTCCTTGTTCGAGCTTCGCCATAGCATCTTGAGGCGCTTTTAATTTTTCATTCATAGAAACGAGCTTTTCTTCTAGCAGTTTTTTCATCGTTTCACTACGATACTGATCCGCTTCTTTCGGTAACAATGAATAATCTTTTTCCTTTGAGGAAGGGAAAAATGTCCACTGGCTTTTTAATAATTTCTCAACTTGTGGCAAATCTTTTTCCGTCAGTTCCGTTTTTGTATCTTGTTCATCTAAAATTTGTTGTTGATCAATATAGACTTTATTTGCTAATCCAGATGTTTTTAATTCCTGTATTGCCTGATCGGCGCTCAAACCACCGACTTTTGTATCATTAATCGTAACATTTGAATTGAAGTGAGTTGCCTGGTAATAACTCATTCCCCCAATAAGAATTGCAATTACACCGCCACCCGCTGCGATAAGTTTCCAATTTGTAAAACGTTTTTTTGATCTTACCCGTTTTTTCTCAACTTCTTCAACTGATTCATTTACTGTATTATTGTTCATCAATCTTTTCCCCCGTATGCATTAACGTCAATCGATTTTAAACCAAAACCATTGAATAGTGTACCTTATTTTTCCTAAAATTTCATTGTTTTTACCAGATTTCATCTGATTTAATCGATTAAAGTTAGATTTTTTAATAGTAAGATATATAAAGATGATAGATAAAGTGAAAAAGGATCACAACAATCGAGCTATTACGTGCCCCTCGCATTCGCAGAATTTTGAAGAACGATACTACTTAACTTGATAAAATACTTTTCGGATAGTTCAAATCATAGAAAGGCACCATGGGATGTCTATTATTTATGAAAAATATCCACAAAAAAGGGACTACATGTAGACTCTTTTTTATGAATATTTTAATGTCGCATATTTTATAAATTTAAATGCAAACCATGCTCCCTGCTTTTCACCAGGTTTCGCAACGTTTACTATCGGCCTAACTAATTTATTCTTTAAACTATTATATATGTTTGTACCACGCTTTATTGATACGTTTAATCTTTACAGGTGTTGAATTTTTAGACTCATCCTTTGTTGTAACCCTATTATTAGAACATCCTGCTATAGTGAGACAGCATGTAGCCAATAAAACTAATAATATTAATTTCTTCAAATAGCCACTCCTATATAAGGGAAATATTATATTGAGAAAATTAAACATAACATCGAATCTTTATAAAAACAATATATTTCCTAGTTTTATTATCCATTCGCAGATTCATTCACACCTTAAAGTGTATGAATCCGCGAATAAGCGTAGAACCTCATGCTCATCAAGTCAATGTCCAATTTCCATTTTATCCGATTCTCAATATTTATTCCAATATCAAAAGATAACTATTTTTGTTGAAAACTAAGTATCTCTCAAAATGCAAAATACGAACTGGATTCCTATAACTCTATATATGCTTATTCAGCTAAATCCTCCCCTGTAACAATCTGAAACAACGTGGCCGCATTTTTATCTTGTAATTGAGCGTACCGATTATCTCCTGAGATGATTTCCACTTTATCCTTATTAGCACTTACCCAAATTTGATACAACACAGCTTTTGCCTCTATTTTCGGATTTTTAAATTGAAAAATAAAGTGATAATCAGCTGGACGAGACATTTCCACCTTTTTGTTTTCAAAAGCAGTATCAGTTAATATTTTCTTTACTTGCAACACTTCATTATTATCTATCACTACCTTAAGTTCACCATATTCATTATCACCAATATGTTTTTGGACTTCGATTCTTTGCTCTTCATTTTCTAATACATTTGAACAGCCGGTTATTATGAATATGAAGATACTAATAATAACTAGAGACCAATTTCTAAATTTCATATTAATACCCTCTTTTCAATACAAAATATCTTAAATTGTAAAATAAAGGTAATTAATTTAAACTTAAAAATATAAATAATAAAGAGGGAGGAGTGTCGTTCCATGCAGTTACAAACATACACTTGGAAAAGTTATACGTTTCTCATTGTAAGTATATTCGTTACTATTAATCTCTTTCTCTTCACACCTATTTTAGACCGAGTTGGAGTAGAATATGTCGTGCCTTTCGCCTACTTCATATTAACTTCCGCTGTTATAGCAATCATATTAGCAGTCGTCTCTTTTTGTAGCCGAGCTGAGAAGAAAATTTTAGCCATAATCGGTTTATGTTTTACGCTATGTAACACAGCGATTATTTTATTTTTCCTTTGGTTTAGTTACCATTTCACTTAAGTGAAATATAAATAAATTCCATAAGCTACAAATGTAATTAGTAAAATAGAAATGCTGAGCACCGTGTATATAATCCATTTTACATTTGAACTCATATACTCCCTCCTCTCACCTTCTAACAATTCCATTATATAACAAAAAAGCATTGGATACCCAATGCTTTTTTACACTTACGCAAATAAAGACGTATTCGCATATAACGCTGGTGAACCACCTGAATGTACGAATAAAATGTTGTCTTCTTTATTAAATGTACCTTTTTTAATTAAGTCGATTAGTCCCGCTACTGCTTTACCCGTATACACTGGATCCAGTAAAATACCTTCAGTTTTCGCAAGTAATTGAACTGCTTCCACCATTTCTGGCGTTGGCAACGCGTAACCTGGTCCTACATATTCATCAAAGCATGTAACAGCTTCACGCGGGATAAAGTTCGGAATACCAACGTGAGCTGACGTTTCCTCTACAAGTTTTGCTACTTTCTCTTCTTGTTCTGCTTTTCCTCTACTTACGTTGATTCCGATTACAGGAATGTGACTTTGTGTTCCAGCAAAACCAGTAATTAAACCAGCGTGCATACCAGCGCTACCACTTACACAAACAACTGAGCTGAAATCAATTCCTTGATCGAATGATTGCGCCATAATTTCTTGCGCACAAGCAACGTATCCCATTGCACCAGTAGGATTTGATCCACCAACTGGTATTACATATGGTGTATTACCTTTTTCACTAACTTCTTTCGCTACTTTATGCATCTCTTCCATAAGATCTGCTCCGTTTGGTACAACAATTACATTTTCAGCACCTAGTAAATGATATAAGAAATAGTTTCCGTTAAAGTCTGGCTTTTCTTCTGGCTCAAGCCCTTCTTCTAATACAAGAATACATTTCATTTTTTCTTTTACCGCAGCTGCAAGCGTTAGACGGCAATGGTTTGACTGAATACCACCAGCTGTAATTAACGTATCTGCACCTTTTTCCTGTGCATCCGCAACTAGAAACTCTAACTTTCTCGTCTTATTACCACCAGCTGTTAAACCAAGTAAATCATCTCGTTTAAAATAAATAGTCGGCCCGCCAAGTGCTTCAGAAAAATTGTTTAATTTTTCAATTGGTGTATATGATTCTGTATATTTTTTTCTCGGGAATTTAGCTAAATTCATTAATAACGCTCCTTTGTACTTCTTTCACAATATATGTAACGATACTATTATTACATGTAAAAATGATGAAGTCACCTTTCTGGAGGAAAAATGTATTGGAATTCGGTTTAGATGTATGAAATTGCATTAAGGATTTTAACTTCATTACGGTACATGAAATTTATTTCAAGGATTTTTTCAATATATCGACTTACCGACAAAAACCGACAACCTAAAAAGAGCCCACTCATTCAAAAGTAGGCCCTTACCAATCACTTATTTGCTGAAAATCGAAGTAGCTGCGTTAATCCTGATTCTAAATTCATTTCGCCTTTATGGCGTACGTATACAATTTTGTCCCCATCAAATTTTGGCGGCTTCCCTGGATTATACGTATTCCACTCACTCGTTCCTTCTACAGAGTACTCCATATACTCCGTTGCACCGACGATTATATTTTTACTATCATCAGCGGTTACATTTGGTGCCATTTGTGCAATTTTCGAATCACTAATTAATAATTTTTTTATCTCTTTATCACGTTTGTAATCATAAGCTGTCACCATTACATCGCTACCATACGCTTTCACTTGCAACCCTTGTTTAAATGAATAACCATCAGGAGCAGTCTTCTCTCCACCATTTGGTCCGGCTGACATCCAGCCCGTTTCAATTCCGCCTGTATTTACTACAGTAAATCCTTTTTTATCTCCCCCTGCAATTTTCTTTTTACCAGCCCAGTCTGGCAAGTTTAAATCCCAATGCGTATGACTCGTGAAGAAAACAACTTGCGGATAGTCTTTTAATATATCGTACAACTTATCGACGTTTAAATAATCTTGTAAGTACGGTGATTGTCTTGATCCAGATACTGTATCAGGTAAAACGTGATGAGAGAAAATGAAGATTGGCTTATTTTTATCTTTTTGACTATATTCTTCTAAATTTTGTTTTAACCAACCTAATTGCTCATCACTCATAAATACTTCATCCCACATTTTTGAATCGTGGTATTTCATATATTTTTCAGTTCCTAAAAATAAAAGCGGATAACCGTCTAATTCTTTTTTATGATATACCTTTTCTTGCCCGCTAAATTGTAAGTAGCGGTTGAATAGCGTTTCTTCCGTTACACCATTTGGCCATGTACTTTGAGAGAGCTTCCCATCAGCTGTCCATTTACCCGCATAAAACTCATGATTGCCAACAGTTGACCATACATTCTCTGGATGCTTATTTTTGTTTAACACACGCTTCACATCATCATATTGTGACTGTTGTCCAGTTGACGTTATATCCCCATTCATAATAAGTGCTCTAGAAAGTGGCATCACTTTGTTCATATCTTTTAATACGTGGTCAAAATCCCCTAAGTCCCCTTGAATATCACTAATAACATTAAAAGTTGTAGCTGATTTTCGAACTTGCTCTTTCCCTTCCGCATGTGCTGAAAACGTCGGCAATAATACCGCCATAACCGCTAACGAAGCAACTGTCTTTTTCATACAAATTCTCCCCCTAATGATAGAATGTATAAACTGACATGTTCTGTTTTCTCTTAGATGCTTGTCCAATTCACATTATAAGGAGGGATTGTAAAGATAGATGACGTTAAAAGTTAAGTATTTTTTAAGAGATTTTGTCGTTTTTTGCAAACCAAAATTAGCGATTCACGCCAATCTAGCTTTCTAGCCTTTAACATTACATACATGTAAATTTTGATGTTAAATCTTTTATTTTCATACGTTGTTTTTTATTACTTCTAATTTTCGGGAAAAATCCACTAATTAATAATGTTATAATCCATACCATTATTAGAATAAAATTTATTGTATTACCGGAATTCAAGCTGAAAACTCTCCACAAGTAGGCAGCACAAAAAACGAGGATAGCAGTAATAATAAGTAAAAATGTCCTAACTACTAATCCGATGTAGGATTTCTTCTCTTGCTTAAAAATGAAAGTTCTTCTACCTTTGTACAATCTAATTACGAATAGCAGCAAATATACACTAAGTATGGCTCCAATAACAATTGATGTAATGGAATTACTTTTTCTCTGCTCAGCTAGAGAGAAGTAACTTTCAGGTAATTTTCCAGTTTCATGTTCAATCCATGCATGGTAAATATCCTGTCGTAAGTCTATACCACCTTCACCATTTGTAAGGATTACCAATCCATCCTTTGTATTAGGAATGAAACCATAAAAAGAATGCCAGCCTCGATTGTCACCAGAATGATAAAGTAATTTCCATTGATTAGATAGTTTTTTTTCAAATATACCTAAACCATCCTCCCCTAATACCGGCTTTTGCATTTCCGTAACACGTTCACTTTTGATGACACCATTACCTTCATTATTTGCATCCATGCTAGCAAGTATCAATGTCATCATATCGGTAACATTTGTCTTAAGACCTGCAGCAGCCTGTTCGGTAAATTGGTAACTAGGGAGCTCCTCTCCAAAATATCCATAAGCTTTCGACAGGTTATGGTTTTCAGGACGTTGTAAGAATGAACTAGATTTCATTCCTAAAGGTTTCATAATTTGTTCTTCCATATAACGATCAAACGGTATTCCGGTAACCTCTTCCATTACAAGTTGTAAAATTGTATATCCGCCACCAGAGTAAATTGTTTCTGAACCTGGTTTATTGGTAACCTCCACTGGTTCATTAAACCATCCTTTTCCAGACAGAGACTCTTCAATAGAGTCAAGATGTTTCCCTGGTGCAACCCCGAGGTATCCTTTATGTGCAGACAGCCCTGCTGTATGGCTTAACAATCTTCTTATTGTGACTTCATTATTATTAAACTCTGAATTAGGTAATTTCCATTTGGTCAGATATTTTCCAACGGGATCATCTAGTGATAAACGACCTTCATCTACAAGATGCAAGATTCCCCACGCTGTAAGGCTTTTAGATATGGAACCAGCTTGAAATAAAGTATCATCACTCACCGCTTTTTTTGTCTTTTTGTCTACATAACCGTAGTTAAGTGTATAAGCAATACGCCCCTCATGTACAATCCCTATTGCAACCCCTGGTACCTCATAATTCTCCTGCCATTTTGGTACCTGTTCATCCAGCTTTTTTTTGAAATCCTCTATACTTCTATCAGTCAACGTGCCCGATTCTGCCCTCACCACATTTGTAAACCATGCTTCATTCGTAATAAATATACAAATGATGAAACATAAAATACTTTTGCATATTATCGATGCCTTTTGCCTATTCTTCATTTGCTCTACCCCTTTTTCAGAATATTCTATCCATCAATCAGAGTATCCCATTCTAATATCCCATTCTATCGATTTTTATTACTTAACCTTACAAAATTGTAATAAAAATCAAAGATCTACTATTGTCCTTTATCCGAGGGCAATGAAATTCATTAACAAGATTGATATGAAGTTATATTTATTGTTTCAGTTAAGGCCCCTAAAATACTAGTTTGGTTAATCAAATAGATATATTCCAAACTACAAAAATTTATAATAGAAAAGGTGGATTTTAGTTTTAATTAGAATTTGAACAAAGTATTGCTGCAAATATTTATTCTATAAAAAGAAGAACCCCACACATTTTGATTAAAATGTGTGGGGTTCTTTTGGCTTCCTTAAGTTTTTATAAAAAAGATTGATTATTTTATGTAGCCTACTAAAAAAACATTTTGTTTAATCAACTAACAGAACAAGATTAAACACTTAACTCGTATTAGTAATTTTTACTGTTTCTGTTGATAAATATAAAAATACTGCCTAACACACTTAATGAAAGTGCAAAATATAATAACAAATCAGGTAGAAATTTCAAAGGAATAATATCAATTAATTGTAAAACAATAATGACAAGGATACCTAAATATAGAATATTGTACAAAACATTATTAGTTTTATATAGAATTTCTCTTCCTCGTTCGTCATTTGCTTCATCACTTGATTGAAATTTTATTACATACATCTTACTTATCACTATTAAACCAAATAATAAAATTTTTAACAACAACATATGTATCACTCCTCTAGATAATCAAATACGTCGGTTAACGGCTTTTCAAATACATTTGCGATTTTAAAGGCAAGAATTAGAGAAGGGTTATATTTATTCTTTTCAAGAGTAGCGATAGTTTGACGACTAACTCCCACTCTTGTTGCCAGTTCTTCTTGGGTCCAACCTTTTTCTGCTCGACAAACTACAATTTTATTATGCAACAATAGTAACACCCCTTGAGATAATTGTAATTTATTTTTTACAAATTGTAAATTATTTTTTACAATATATTTTTAAAATTAAAAATCCTCATAAAAAAAGACATAAAGATTTCTCCCATGCCTACTAATCTTCTACTTCTTTACTATATGTACATAATGCGCTGTTTCAAAAACTTAATAAAAAAGAGAACTACTCTTCAAGCACTTCTCTCTTTCATCCAAACGATACATATAAAATAAATTATTAAAAATATACTATATAAACTCCATAACGTAAGTATTGCAGCTACACTTAAATAAAGAGTTTCAGGTAATAAGCGATCATAAAAGTCTTTTTCCTTGCAACTACCGCAATTACTGCTAGAAAAGAAGGAAGTAAGAACATGAAAAATACAGTGATATATACTTCCTTATCAAGCTCTTGATTGCTATACGGATTGAAATATAGAAAAACAATTGAAAGGATAAAGATACTTTTAGCAGCTACTACCCCTATATAATTCTTCATCATTCCCCGCCTTCCAATAGCAATGTACTTAATACTTTCCATTCCTGCTATCTATATCTTCCGCTCCATACAGAACTCTCTTTGGGTTCACAACAATTAAAACAACTGCAACTACTAAATAAAAAATCGCGTTATACATGATTAGATCGATTAAGTTTCCGTTTATGATGCCAATAAAGAAATTAAAGAATTGATGGATAATGATTGGAATGATTAGATTTTGATTTAAGTTATAAAATGCAGTCATGACGATTTTTATAGATATGATAGAGATCATAAAAAATAGAATATATTTAATTAGGTCCATGCCTACAAATCCTGTAGTAAACCAAATAGGTAGATGCCACATCCCCCACCAAAATCCTATAATTAGCGAAGCTTTTAGTGGTGAATGCCTCTTTTGAAGCTCAATTTGTGCAAATCCTCTCCATCCTAGTTCTTCTCCCAATGGCCCCGCAAGAAAGTTTTTAACAAAGAAATAGATTAGCATTCCCCATGAAGTGACAGTAAAAATAGAGTCTACTTTACTATTTTTAGATACGAGAAATAAAATTATCAAAAATATGAAGGCTTGAATCATAATTGTAGTAAGAATCACAGAAAATTTAAGTTTATTCTTGAATTTCTCTTTTACAAACTGTATAAAGCTCTGCCCCGGATAGATTTTCTTAAATAGCACGGCAAAAGCAAAAGTTGAGGACCAGGACGATATACAAAACATTACATCAAAAACCCATGCTGGGAATCCTAGCATACTTATAGCTCCTACAAGCAAAAAAAGTGGCAGAAAAATGATATTGGTTAGTACGATAAAACTCACTACTGGTTTTTTTAGTTTCTTTTCCCTATTCATGCATAATCCCCATTTCAAACTAAATATTTCGTAAACATAATAGTATTTATATTTACAGATACCTTCAGCTTAAACCTGGGGGTTACTCACAGGTCAATACATGTTTGCATTATTTTACAGGTGCATAAATTTCTAAAAATATACGCTCAAGTTCCTCTTCATATGTGGTAAGTAATATATTTATATACACTAGCCCCAAAAGTTCATGCCCTTGTTCTGTCGCTGCTTTTCTTAAACTAGATTCCACATTATGATCAATACTTTCCCCACCAGTTGCCCACCTTCCATCTTCAATAACTGTATAAATACATTTTGGATGCGATAGAATTTTCCCTTCCAATCTTTTATCAGAGTCTTCTACTTTTCTTACAATTATAAATTTATCTTCTATAATCCCCTCTTCATTAAAATTGATAACTCTTCGTAGAGATGTTAAAGTAACTGCTTTTTTTAAACTATCCGTATTCTTTTTCAAAGATTCATATTCATCATATGCAGTAAAATGCTCTATTTCTCCGTTTACTTCTAATGGCTTCATTTCTTTTACTACGTATTTCCCTAAGAATTGCGTTGTTTTTTCGCAATCTTCTTTTACAATTTGAAGCTTTTTTAAAAGAAGTTTTTTATATTCTATCTCCTCTAAAACTTCTTGTTCTTTTTCTTCTAACAATGATTTTATTCCCTCTATACTCTTACTTTTTCTTAATTCCTGAATTTTTTTTATTTCAATATCCATTTCCCTATAGAAATTGACCGTTGTTATATCATATATATCAAAATGATTATATTTTCTATATCCATTCTCAATATTTTGCTTTGGCTTGACCAAATCTTTTTCCTCATAAAACTTCAAAGTATCTCTAGATACATCTAAAAATTTAGCGACTTGTCCAATTGTGTACATTACGTTCTCCTTTATCATTGCTACTTAATTTATTACATTCATACTTCATATTCTTTACATTATCGAATTTCCCTTCCTACTAATATTCCCCCCTTGTTTTCCCACAAAAAAAGACACAGAGATTTCTCCCCATGCCTACTAATTCCTACTTCTTCACCGCATGCACATAATGCACCGTCTCAAAAGCTTTTAAATAATCGTTTCGTCCTTCAAAGTATAATGTATGAATATCCTCAGGTGATAAATGCTCATAAATGAGTAAGCCCGCCTTCTCTAACAGTGCTTCCATTTCGGTATAAGAAAAACACGATTTCATCGGTTCTCCGCCTACTGTAGCCATTTTAACCATATTTCCCACTCGATTGGACAATCCTTTTTCCGTAAATAAGTTTTCATCCGGATAATCGAATACGATAGAACTCCCCTCTGGAATCATCTCGAATAAGTATTCTATTAAACTAGATAGCTCCTCTTTCGTTAAATAGTACGTAACACCTAATAGGCTAAAGAAAGTCTTTTTATTTTCAAATCCTTCATTCTGTAACTGTTCATAGAAAAATCCTTTCGTAAAATCCATTGAAACAAAATGAAGGTTATTTGGAACTTCAAGTTCTACTTCTTTTATTCTCTCCTTCTTAAACTGCTGCGTGGAAGGATGATCCACTTCAAATATTTCTATATTATTTTCTAATTCTCGGTGTCTAAAACTGAACGTGTCTAAGCCTGCACCGAGTATGACGTATTGTTTTGCACCTAATGTAATTTCATGTAATAATACTCTTTCACAATATGCCGCACGTGCTAAAGGTGTTGGTGATAACTGAACTTGTGTAATCCATTTTAATATTTCTTTCGGATTATCTTGAAACTGCTCTGCAATGTCTTTATTGAAAAACTGTATTCCTTGAACCATATTCGTTTCAATATCGCTTCGTTCTTTTGACGAAATGAATTCTTTAGCAATATAATCATCAAAGATTTTAGAACTATCAAATTCACTATGATATGCCCTGCTGAAAGCTGATACTAACGACGTTACACTTGCTTCACCTTGTTTCACGCACATACACTCTCCTTCATTTTCACAACAAAAATAGGGTTCCCCTGGCCAGGAGAACCCTATTATACACTTTATTTTTACATTGGTAAATTATAGCATAAATAAGTTTTTTTGTCAAGTTTTCAGCCTGTTACTACTCCAACACTTTGTATATACTCTGGCAGGAAAATTGTCGATCCACACAGAATGTTCCAAATTATAACAATACAAATGGAGGCCAATATGAAACGATTCGTCATTATTACCGTAGGAAAAACACACAGCGGAAAAACTACATTTGCTAAAGAACTAGAAAAAGAGTTATCCCACTCTTTCGTTATGGATCAAGATAACCAAGCAGAATTTATTAACACGCATTATGCAAAATTACAACCGGTTGAAGGCGCCAATACCTTTAAACACTGTCTTTCGAAATTCATTGTTGATTATGCGAAAGAACATACGAGTTTACACCTTATTATTAGTAACTCAAATAGAAGCCGAAACGGCCGGATGTATTTACTCAATGAATTGTTTCCAAAAGAAGAATATGTACGCATACTCGTTCATTTTGACATTCCAGATGATGTACTTTACGAAAGAGTAGCTCGAAGCACGCGAAGTACGAATATTTTTAGAGTTGGTTATTCTAGTTTCAAAGAAGTACTTGATCGACAACAGTCTGAATCACTTCAAGAAGATGTGGTAGATCCTATAGAAAACGAGGCTAATTATTTGTTTGTTATTCGTAATAGTAAGGATGTAAACTCTACTATAGAAGAAATTGTTCATCTTGCTAAAGACCTCTCCACTATCCAAAAATAAAAGACTATAAGAATTACATAATGATAGATTATTATGCAAATACTTCCTCTAGACATCGTACATGGTATATAATGATAAGATAATCTACTTCTATATGCTCAATTTTACACAAAACAGCTCATGCATATGAAAGAAAAGAGGTACAAAAATATGAAAACAAAACAAACTATCGCTGCGTCTACACTAGCTTTAGCAATGATTGCTGGCGCAAACTCTGCTCATGCGGAAGTAACTGATGCTACTCCTCAGCAAAGTACGGGAGATCGATTAGCTGAAATTAAGCAACATAGACAAGAGTTAGACGCGAAATTGCAGCAACACAAAGAAAACGTGGATCAAACATTGAATGAACTTAACCAAGTTAAGGAAAATGTTGATACGAAGGTTAATGAACTACACGAGCGTAAACAAGTTGCAGATGAAAAAATTAACGAAATGAAACAACGTAAAGAAGAGTTAGATGCAAAACTTCAGCAAGACAAGCAAATCGCCGAAGATAAAATCGCTGAAATGAAAGAGCATAAAAAACAAGTAGAAGATAAAGTTGCTGAAGTGAAAGAACATAAGCAAAATATCGATAACAAAGTGAATGAGATTAAAGAACATAAACAAACTATCGATGAAAAAGTGAATGAAATGAAGCAACATAAAGAGAACATCGACCAAAAGGTTAATGAACTTAAGGAAGTTAAAAAACAGGTAGATGAAAAATTAGCTGAGTTAAAGAAAGCAAAACAAACTGCTGAGGACAAACTTGCTGAGCTAAAAGAAAATAAGCCGAATACTGGGAACACGTTAGAGGAACTTAAGAAAATTAAAGGCAATTTAGATAGTCTTTCCGCTAACTTAGAACTAGCGAAACAAGATGTAAAAAACAAACTAGCTGAATTACAAAAAGCTAGAGAAGATTTACTAAATAAAATTAACGAAATAAAACAAGCGAAACAAACTGTTTCAGACGATTTAACAAAGAAAAAACAAGACTTAGATATTAAAATCAATGACTTTAAACATACTGAGAAAAAAATTGATGACAAATTAGCTGAGGTACATACAACGAAGCAAAATGTAGATAACAAAATTAATGAAGTATCTCAATCGAAACAAACGCAAACAGACAATAACAATACTACTGTTCCAGCGAAAAACAATGCTAGAGAACTCCCTAACGCTGGTAGTGAGCAATCAAATAATATGGCTTTAGGTATGTTATCTGTATTAGGCGGCGTTTTATTAGTAACACGTAATAAAATTAAAGCGTTATTCTCAAAATAAGGCCCTTATAACTATATTTTATAAAAAGGGACAACCGCACATTTATATGCGATTGTCCCTTTTTCTTTATATTAACTTTCCATCTCGAAGCGTCAATATACGATCACATACATCAAGCATTCTTTCATCATGTGTAATCATAATTGCTGCTTTTTGACTTTCTTTCACTTCACGTTTCATCATCTCAACAACTTCACGTGCGCGTTTTGAGTCTAAACTTGCTGTTGGCTCATCCGCTAATATTAAATCTGGATTGTTCATAAACGCACGAGCGATTGCTACCCTTTGTTTTTCCCCGCCAGATAGTTGATTTGGATAATGTTTTTTTCTTTCGCCTAATCCAAATGCCGCTAATAAATGATCCGCACGCTTTTCTGATTCTTGTTTGTTTTCTTTTTTAAGCTTTGCAATGTAAAGCAACTGTTCTTTTACATTTAAATATGGAACAAGATTTGCGAATTGGAAAATGAAGCCGATTTTTTTCAAACGAATGTCTGTCATTTCCTTTTCTGATAACTTCGTAATATTTTGCTCACGAATGTAAATATCCCCTTTTGAAGGTGATAATAATGCACCCGCAATTGATAATAACGTACTTTTCCCTGATCCAGAAGGACCGACGATTCCGATAAACTCTCCAGCTTTCACATCAAGCGACATCGGATGAAGGGCTGTTACTTCCGTATTCCCTTCTCCGTACACTTTACTTACTTTGTCTAATTTCAATAATGAAGTCATTACATCCCGCCTCCAATTGCTTCTAATGCATCAACTTTTAATACTTGGTATAACGAAATAAGTGTTCCTAAAATACTAATGACGATAAAGATTGCTGCGTATTGTACAATCATCGGTGTTGTTAATAAGAACGGCATACCTGCTGGTAAAATTTGTTGTAATCCTTGTACAAGAACAATACTGATTACCATCGCAACGACTGATAAGAATAACGCCTGTATGACTAAACTATTTGCTAAATAAGAGTTCTTCGTACCAATTGCTTTTAATACGCCTAATTGCTGTGTTTTTTGCAATGTAATGACGTAGAAGAATACGCCGATTAGTAACGCAGCGATAACTAGTAAGAATGCAATGATCATCGTTAATGTCCCTTGCTCTTCTTTAAATCCTGGAATACTTTGCAGTACTTCTTTTTTGTCAATTACGTGTGCATTTTTAATCTCTTTATCTGTGTTAAGTGCAATTGCACTATAATCTTTTTGGTTTGGTTGTGAAATAGATCCCCATACGTCTTCATTTACATAAACAACTGGTGTATGGCTAAACATTTGATCTTTCGTAAATCCAACGATTGTAAATTCTTTCTTTGAAACAGGATCGATAATTGTATCGCCAATATCGATTCCTTTTTCTTTAATAGATTCATCAGCAACCATTTCGTTATTTGCTGTACCTAATTTCTCACCTTTTACAATGTTCGGCTCTAAAAATGAATCACGTTCACTTGAGAAAATAGCCACATCCACTTTTTTCGAACTATCTTTCTTTTCATATGTTGAAACTTTCACACGAAACGGAACTGCCTCTTTCTCGCCTACTTGATTTACTACGTTATCTACATCGTCTTTCTTAATTTGTGAACGAAGTAATTTATTTTCCGCATCATCTGCTAAAACGAACTTATTTGCCTCCATATTTTGAATCGATGAAGCATTATCATATGATAGTCCATTTGCTAATCCTGAAATAACAAGAACTAAAAATGATAACAACACCATAATCAGTCCTATTAATCCGTATCGTAATTTTGATTGTTTTAATTCACGCAGAGCTAAAAACATTTCGCTCGCTCCTTCCTCTTTCTTTCTATGCACTTATCATAAAAAAGAAATATGAACGGAATATGAACAGAAGATTACAGAGAGTAAAACTTAATTTTCAGAAAGTATTGAAAATAATCAAAATCCTTGATACAATTCAGTCAAATAATCTTGACCGAGTAATTTTATTTGAGGAGTTGATCATGTTGAAGCCCATGTTAACACTAACTACTTATAGCCAACTAAAAGCAATAAGCGATCCACTACGTGTCGAAATGATGATGCGTCTATGCGAACGCCCTTATACAGGGCAATTACTATCTGAGAAATTCGGCATTCCAAGGGCGAAAATTCATTATCATTTAAAAGAATTAGAAAAGAATGGTTTTATAGAGATTGTTTATACAGAAGAAAAGAATGGCATCATTCAAAAGTTTTATCAATCTGTTGCGAGAGGCTTCACCCCTGCTGCAGAACTATTACCTCATTTAGAAATATTAAGCGAATCAGGTCGCCAAATCTTTTTACAAATGACGGAAAGAACGAAAAGCCATATTCTCGCTGCACCAGAAGAAGCTTTTACATTACGAAAAGTAAGCGAAGATCCAGCTGAGTGGAATTACGTTTCATCTTGCTGGGAATTTGATGCTACGCCAGAACAATTTCAAGTGTGGGTGAAAAAGTTTCATGAATTGATGAGTGAATTAAATGATATCGCAAAAGACGCGGATAAAGATCCAAATAGTAAATCTTATTACATTTCTACTACTGCACTACAAATCGATGAAAAAGCAATGCAGCGCTTTGTGAAAAAAGAAGAAAAATCGTAATACGATTTTTTTTACATAGACGGTCAAATTTATTTTACCGAATAAATTTTTTATAAAGGAGTAGATTAAATGGACTTATTAAAAAATCGAAATTTCCTCTTACTGTTTTTAGGAAGAATTTTTACAAACATAGGAGATAGTTTGTATTATGTAGCCGCGATGTGGCTCGTATACAAGCTCAGTGGTAATCCTTTTTATTCTGGATTGGCTGGTTTTCTTACATTATTACCTTCTGCATTACAATTTCTTACTGGTCCATTCGTTGATAGATGGTCAATAAAAAACACCCTCGTCATTACACAAGTTTTGCAATGCATGCTTATTTTAATCATTCCTATTACACACTACTTCGATCTATTAACAGTTCAACTACTACTCATCATCATGCCCATCGTAGCCTTTATCGAACAATTCGCCTATCCTGCACAATCAAAAGCCTTACCACTTCTACTTCATAAAACACAACTATTAAAAGGAAATTCACTCTTTTCATTTGCGTATCAAGGCATTGATTTAATTTGCACGACGCTTTCTGGCATATTAGTAGCACTACTTGGCGCAATCACTTTATATGTAATTGACTCTATTACATTCGCGATTACTGCCCTTTTGTTCTTTTCATTGAAAATGCCAAAGCAAGCAGAAACCAATACATCACTTTCAACTAAACAATATTTCTCTGATTTAAAAGAAGGTTTTTCGATCGTCTTCCGTTCATTAATGGGCGTATTCTTAATCGGTTCAGTAGTCGCTAATTTTTCAATCGGTATGACGATGGCGATACTCCCTTCTTTCGCTGATTCTTTAGAAGGCGTGAAATCATATGGCTTCTTTTTAGCCGCTATATCAGCCGGCAGTTTAATTGGAGCATTATTCAGTTCATGGGTTGGTAAACGTAATGTTGGCCGTGTCTCTATTATTGGCTTTGCGACTGGTGCTATCTTTTGGTTTCTCTCTACGATCGTACCGTTTCAGTGGTTGTCTATTCTCTTATTCGGTCTAGCCTGGATTCCAATTGGTGCAACCAACATATTATTTGCGACAATTAGTCAAATTGTAATTCCAAATCAGTATATTGGACGCATCAACTCAGTCATGCGAAGTATGGGCACAATTGCTATGCCGTTCGGTTCTTTAATTGGTGGATACGCCGCAAATGTATTTAGTAGCCAACTCATTTTCGCGCTCGCTAGCATCGGTATTTTATTTATTTCTCTCGTATGGCTACTTCATCCGAAATTACGGGCTTTGCCGAAATCTGATGAGATTACAGCGGATACTTTTGGGGTTCAGTTTAAAGTAGAGCATGGGAAAGATGCGGCTTTATAACAGGAACAAACATAATCCCGTTCTAAATTTAGGACGGGGTTAAAATGTAGTTATTTAATTTTTAATGTACAATAAATACTTCACTAAAAATATAACAATAGCACCAACTAAATCGTTCAATTATCGATTTGATGGCCAAGACCCCTGCATTTTCCTTAATTGAATAATTTGGCCTGTATGATAAGCATCATGAAGCATGATATCTAGTAATTTCTCCTCAAGTGAACTTTGTTCAAGCTCTTTTTCAGAAATTGCGCTCAATACCTGTCTTAAATTGCGCTGAGCATTTTCAGAACGTTCAACGACTTCCTTCCATTCTGTGTCATCATTAGATTGCTTAGTAAGATAAAAAGTGTCATTACCGTCAAGATTATGTGTCCATTCATGACCTTCCAAGTTTGCAGCAAGCCTCTCTTTGTAATAAATGAGATGATTAACGCTCTCCCAAATGGTATTCGTTGCCTCACCAGATGGTTTCCACATAGCCTGTTCAGCTGTAAGTCCTTCTATAGCATGTTTAAATGGTGCATACCAGCTCTCTTTATCGAATGTTGAATCTAGTACGTTTAATAACAAGTCAGTTCGTTTCAAAGTAATTTCCTCCCTAAATAGTTAAAGTCTCAATAAAATCCTTATAACTCTGTAGAGATTCTACAAGTTCAAATAAACTTCCTCCTGATCTTACTCCACAAACTCGTCCGATTATGTAATGAAAATGACTCACATTTTTTCACTTTACACGTATACTAGCGACCAAAAAAGAAGAGGCTGTCCCCAAACAGCCTCTTCCATCTATTTCGGAAGCTCCACCTGAACAGTAGTCCCTTCCCCTTTCGTACTATACACAGAAACGTTTCCGTTATGCAGTTCCACAATTTTCTGCACAATTGACAACCCTAAACCACTACCTTCTACGTTTCTCGCCCTAGCTGTATCTACTTTGTAAAAACGATCAAATATACGGTCCATTTCTTCTCTTTCCATACCAATTCCGTTGTCTGATATAGAGATCATCACACTTGATTCCAATTCTTCAACAACAAATTTAATCGTACCACCGTCGTTTGAAAACTTAATGCTATTCGTAAAGATGTTACTCCATACTTGATGAAGTAAGTTTTCATCACCTTGTATTGTAATGTCCGGCACATCAAATTCAACGGCAATATCTTTTTCACGCCATTTCCATTCGAGCATAAAAATGACATCTTTAATTTGCTTCTGCAAATTGAATTCTTTTATTTGCAACACTTTCTCTTCTTTATCTAGTGAAGCAAGCGTAAGTAACTGTTTACATAAACTAGACATTCGCTTACTTTCACCCTCAATAATTTGTAAGTAATGGTTTCTTTCTTCCACACTCATCTCTTCTGACTGTAACGTTTTTGAGAACCCTTGTATGGAAGAAAGTGGTGATTGGAATTCGTGCGAAACATTTGAAACGAATTCTTGTCTCATTTCATCTAGTTCTTTAATACTTTTCGTCATCTTTTGGAAGCTTGTAGATAACGTTCCTATTTCATCTTTTCTTTTTACGTCTAATTCAATTTCATATTCACCACTCGCAATTTTTTGCGTAGCGTTCGTAAATTTACGAATCGGACGAACGATGTAACCTGCTGCAATCGCTATAAAGATAATACTTAATAATACGATAAACCCAAGTAATACCGCTAAGAAGATTCGCATCTCGCCAAATTGTTGCTGTATGTCAGGGCGAATGAATAAAGCGTACTGTTTATCACCGTGTTTTACCGGGACACCGACACTATTAATTAATTCATTATCGAAAAAACCTGTAATAAAGAGGCGCGTTGGATATGTAGAAACACCATTAAACGTTTCTCCTTGCAATACTTTATGAACGGTATCATCACTTATTGTCGTTTTACGAAACGCATTACCGATACGCTTTCCATTCTTTTGATCATCGACAATATAAATTTCATATCCTAGCTTCGCAATAGACTGTAAGTATGCCTCTTGATTTTCTTCACTTTGCTTTTCATATAACGATTTTACTTCTTCCGCATACATTAAAATCTTTTCACTGTTATACGGTTTTAACTTCACTTGATAGTACACATTTGTTAATAAAAAACCGATAATACTGCTAAGTAGCATGATTCCAACCGTCATAAAAACAAATCTAGAGTATAATGATTTCATTTTATTTCAACTCCAACTTATAACCAAGTCCGCGTACTGTCGTAATTTGAAAATCAGCCGTTCGTTTTGAGAAACGATCTCGTAGCCTCTTCACATGAACATCAACCGTTCGTTCATCTCCTTCAAAATCCATTCCCCATACTAATTCAATTAATTCTTCTCTTGAAAATGTTCTTCCAGGATAACTAGCCAGTTGCGATAACAATTCAAATTCCTTTAATGGAAGCAAAATCGTTTGACCGTTACACTTCACTTCAAAGCCTTTTCGGTCAATTGTTGTACCGTGCAGTGTAATCATATCAGCATTCAGCATTTGATAACGACGCAGCAATGCTTTCATGCGGAAAATGACTTCAGCTGGCTCAAATGGTTTTACAATATAATCGTCTGTACCAGAAATAAATCCTTTTTCTTTATCAACTAACTGATCTTTCGCCGTTAATAAAATAACCGGTATATCATGATACTTCCGAATTTCTTCACATAACGTATAGCCATCAACAAATGGCATCATAATATCTACTATCGCAAGATGAATATTTTCTTTCTCTAATACGCCTTGCGCTACCTTTCCATCTTCTGCTTCAAAAACTTTAAACCCCTCTTTTTGTAAATGGTAATGTAACAACTCTCTAATATGCTTATCATCATCAGCTAATAAAATATGTATCATCTTCATTAAACCCTCTCTTGTTTATCCTTCTACATCCTTACCTTAAGAAACAATTGAATTTTTTGCAAGAAAAAGAAAAAGAATCTATTTTGAAAAAAGATTATTCA
The DNA here is from genome assembly GCF_019656175.1 of Bacillus sp. BML-BC051. Lineage (NCBI taxonomy): Bacteria > Bacillati > Bacillota > Bacilli > Caryophanales > Bacillaceae > Bacillus > Bacillus sp. BML-BC051. The sequence continues at coordinate 56,666 of NZ_BPLI01000063.1, read as the reverse complement.
AAATAGATTCTTACGTTTTAGTATTAAGATTATTTTAATAAAAAATAAGTTCTAAGCTTTAGAAATATCAACGAATCCTTCTCCAAATACGTCACGAACATCATGTATAGCTATAAACGCAGCTGGATCCGTAGTTTGAACAATCCGTTTTAGCTTCACTACTTCTTGCTTATTAATAACAACATAAAGAATTTCCTTCGGCGTTTTCGTGTAATAGCCATGACCTGAGTACACAGTAACCCCTCTGCCCATTAATGTAGTCACCTTACCGGCGATTTCATTTGGGTTATCAGAAATAATCGTAATAGCCTTCTTCGGATTTAAGCCTTCAATTACAAATTCCATCACTTTCGTTGCTACATATAGCATAATAATTGTTATCATCAGTTTTTCTGCACCAATGATGAAATAAGATGAAAACGCAACGATTAAATCGAAGAACAATAGACCGTAGCTAATGCTCCATCCTAAATATTTATGCGTCATCCTTGCTAAGATGGTAGTACCTGCTGTTGTTCCGCCAACGCGAATAATAAGACCAATCCCGCACCCAATAAATATTCCTCCGAAAATGGCATTTACGAGCATTTCATCCGAAGCAATCGTCCAACCTTCTGTCAAATGAAGGAATAGTGAGTTCGTAACTACAGCGATAATCGTATAAATTGTTGTGATTTTATTTAAAAATTTATAACCAGCTATTAACAAAATCGCATTTAAAATTAAGTTAACTAAACCCGGTGACCATTCAAATAAATAGTACGTAATAATCGTGATACCTGTTACCCCGCCCTCACCAAACTCATTCGGGATAACAAACAAATTGACACCTAACGCAAAAAGAAATGCACCGATAATAATAAAAATAATGTCTGTCGTTCTTTTTTTCATACAGTACCTCACTTCTTATGTAAATATTTATTCTGTCATAAACTCTCACCATTATATCGTGGAATATTCAAATCGAACAGTGGTTTATTTTTATTTTAATATAGGATAATAAATTAACTTCATCCTATATCCACATGTAATTAAAAAAGGAAAACAACTGTATTTATTATGTACTACAAACAAAGTTTTGATTTCACATGCAATTCAGCCTAAAAAATGAATATAAACACTCTAAGTCGCACAAACTTCGAATACAAAACAAATAGGCGAAGCTATAGAATAGACTTCGCATCAAACATTTAATCATAGAGATTTATATGTCATTTTATCCCCGCTTATACCTCGGTATTGATTACTATCACTGATATCCTCTTAATTGGATTATATATATTGTCTTCCCGCACTTTTGCATGTAGATTCGAAAAAAGATTCATTCAAATGCTTTCTTTTTATTTCATTGACCATTTCACTTTCTATTTTATTTCTTCAAACAAAAAACTCCATTAAATTTGCATACTTAGTATGCGAATTCAGGAGTTTTTTTCATATACCACTATATGGGTTCACTTCATTACTCATTCAAAATTAGCACGAGGTTCCTCTAACCCCTTCTTATTACTCCAGTTAAATAAGCTTTCATTCCGCGTTTGCTGCCCTGGTTTTACAAATAACATTGCCCCCATTGCAATAGCGGCCAAAATGGCAGCTACGATAAACATAGAAGGATAGCCATAACTTACAACTAAGTATCCAGTTAAAGTCGGAGCTAAGATTGTCGCGATATTAGCGATAAAATGCATAATTCCACTATATGTTCCTGAGTAAGCAGGAGCCGTATCGACAATAATCGCCCAAAATAATGAACTCGGTAAAAAAGCAAACGCATTTCCAAGCGACATAAGCGCTAATACAGCTACATAATTATCCATCGCGGGAATGAAGCTAAAACAAACTGCTGTAAGGAATAAAGCAATAATTGGTAACCCTGTTCGAGCTAAACGAAGATTCCCTGTTTTACGTAAAATACGATCAGATAGCTTCGCCCCTAGCGGCAATGTGATACAAGCGCCAAGCCAAGGAATCATCCCAAGATACCAAAGGGAGGATAATTGAAAATGGAATACATCTTGCAAATATTTCGGTGTCCAAGTTAATATTAAAAAATTGATATATTGAAAGCAAAAATATGCTATCGTAACCATAACGAATGTTGGAACTTTAAAAAAGGAATACCAAGGCTCTTTTTGAATTTCTTTCTCTGCTTTTACGGATTGAAGTACACCTTCTGTACTTCTTATTTCAGCTAGTTCTTCTTTTGTCACTCTTGGATGGTCCTCAGGCATATTCGTAAAAGTAAAATACCAAATAATCGCCCATACGATCCCAATTGTACCGAGGATGAAAAACATTACTTTCCAGCTAGTGAAAGATAGCAACAGAACCGCTACAGGCGCCGTTAATACTGCACCTAACGGAACACCAACAAAACCAAGAGATGTTAGAAAAGCTCTTTCTTTTGGAGCTGCCCAATTTGCTGCTGTCTTATTCGAAACCGCGAAAGATGGCCCTTCTGTTAAGCCAAATAAAACGCGGAAGATAGCAAATCCTATTAAAGCAGACCCTCCAAAAACAGCAATCCCTATTTCTCCAGCGAAAGCGGTCGCAATTTCAAAAATAGACCAAGCAGTTGCTGCTACGATCCATACAAATTTCGGTCCTTTTTTATCAGAAAAAATACCCCCTAATAAAGAACCAATCATGTAACCGTAACCAAAATACCCTAATATAGCGCCCCACTCCTTCGGGTCAAAGCCATATTCTTTTATAATAAAAGACTGCGCATAAGCGATGGCTCCTCGATCAATATAATTTACCATCGTAATAAACGTGAGCATTGTAAAGACATAATAACGAAATTTATTCTTCATCAAAATCCTCACTCCCCCTCGTATTCTTTTGTTTTTCTCTCTAATCCTTTAATAAAATGACATGAACCTTTCCAGGACCATGAACTCCAAAAGCTAATTCCATCTCAATATCACCTGTCCGGCTAGGCCCAGTAATAAAATTAATACAGGCAGGTAATCCATTCGAAACCTGTTCGTGAATGCTAGTTACTCCTTCTGTTAAACGTCTATAAATTGTATGTTCTGAAAGAATCGCTACATAAACTGCTGGCAAAACGCTAACTAAACGTCCGCGTCCACCACCATTCCATAAAACAACGGTTCCAGTCTCAGCGAGTCCCATTTCGGCATATGTAATTCCCATATCCACTTGAGCTGCATAGTCCCGTAGTTCTCTTTCCCCTTCTTTACTTTTCCAAATTCGATGAGAAACGAAATTTCCTGTTAAATACTTTCCTATTTCAAGCTGATGTAATCTATCATCATCCCAATACACCGCAGATTGAACATTAAATTTATGTACAATGTACTGTAGTGCACTCTCTATTTCTGAACGGTATATATGACTTACTTCTGTATGTAAAATTTGCAAATTTGCAATAAACTGCTCTATTAATCTTTCGTGATTTATCTCTTTAGGATAGTGCCTGAGCGGATCGTTTTTCCACCTAGGAGGAGTGACCCCCGAGCGACGTTCTCGGTTTAGTTTACGTGCGATATTGTTTAAAAAAGATTGTTGTACATCCGTATTCATATTATGAATCCCTCATTTCTTTTTTCCACCAATCACGGAATGATTGTTTCGCAGGTTTTGGAAAATCTCTACTTTTTGTCCACCCTTTTAATGGTCCGGGGCCATTCGCAATATAGCCATCTTTTGCAAATATCGATAAACCTGTGTATGCCATTTTAATAGTTTTCTCATAAAAGAATGGATGGCTCGCCATAAACGTGAAACCTTTAAAAGCCAGCTGCTCAAATTTCGTTATAAACCCTTGTTCCACCACATCTTTACGATGTTCAATGAGAAGGTCATGTAATGGAATTTTCACGGGGCAAACGTCTGTACACGCTCCGCACAAACTTGATGCAAAAGGTAATTCTTTTAATTCTTCATACCCTTCTAATAAAGGCGCTAGTACTGCTCCAATTGGTCCGCTATACACACTTCCATAAGCATGCCCTCCAATATTACGATACACAGGACAAACATTTACACAAGCTCCGCACCTTATACACTTTAATACTTCTTCATAAGCAGTTCCTAAAATATCAGAACGACCATTATCTAGAATAATTAAATGAAACTCTTCAGGTCCATCCATATCTTCAGATAAACGTGCGCCATTAATTCCAGTTACATAAGATGTAATCTTTTGGCCTGTCGCACTTCTTGTTAACATCGAAACAACCACATCAAGATCTTTCCATGTCGGAACAAGGCGCTCCATCCCCATAATAGCAATATGAACTTTTGGCAATGTCGTAGTAAGACGAGCATTCCCCTCATTACTTACAAGAACAACTGATCCAGATTCCGCTACCGCAAAGTTACAACCGGAAATACCAATATCAGCTTCTAAAAACGCTTTACGCAATCGCTCCCTAGCAAATTGTAATAATTGATTCGTATCCACTGGTATCTTTCTTCCCGCCTCCTTAGAAAAAAGCTCTGCCACTTGTTCTTTCGTCTTATGAATAGCTGGAGCAATTAAATGGGATGGAGTTTCTCCAGCTAATTGAATAATGTACTCCCCAAGATCAGACTCTACTACTTTTACGCCTATCTCTTCTAATTTTTTATTAAGGTGTATTTCTTCTGAAACCATGGACTTTGACTTAATTACTGATTTCGCTCCTTTTTTTCTTGCGATTTCAGAAACATACGATACGGCGTCTTCTGCTTTGAAAGCAAAATGAACATGTCCCCCATTTTTCCGAACATTAGTAGCTAATTGTTCCAAATAACTATCTAAATTTTCAATTGTATGCATCCGAATTTGAGATGCTGCCTCACGCCACTCTTCCATATTTCCTAATTCATGTGTAGCTTGTTCCCGTCCCGTCCGAAGTCTATCTTGTGTAAACGGAACCGCGCTTCTCATCTGCGGATCGTGCAACGCTTTATCTACTCTTTTCAAAAAACTTTGTTCCCCCGCCACACTCATTTATTCAGCCCCTTCGCCAGTACTTCTGCTACATGTAACACTTGAATATTTTTATTTTCCCTGCGCAATCTTCCTCCAATATTCATAAGACATCCCATATCTGCTCCAATTAACAGATTTGCTTCTGCTGCTTCAATATGTTTTATTTTTTCATCAACCATCGTTTGAGAAATCGAGCTCATTTTCACTGCAAAGGTGCCACCAAACCCGCAGCAATCTTGGCAATATGGTAATTCTTTTACGTCTAGACCTTCTACTTGCGATAATAACTTAAGTGGTTCCTCTTTTATCCCAAGTGCACGGCTCATATGACAAGATTGGTGAAAAACAGCTTTCTCAACCAACTTAGATTTCAAATCACTTTTTCCAAGTACATTTATTAAAAAATCCGTCAATTCATACGTTCTATCCGCTAAATGAACCGCTTTTTCATACCATTCACTATCATCTTTAAACATCTCTTTATAATAATGATGAACCATGCTTGCGCAAGAACCTGAAGGCGTCACAATATATTCACTATGTTCAAATGCTTTTATCATTTGCTTTGCTGCTCGTTTTGCTTCTTCTTGATATCCGCTATTGTAAGCTGGTTGCCCGCAACAAGTCTGTCCTTCAGGGAAATCTAGCTCCACTCCACATTGCTTCATAATTTCTACGACACTTTTCCCTACTTGAGGAAAAAACACATCTGATAAACAAGTAATAAATAACGAAACTTTCATAAAAATCCCCCCCTCAAAACGATACGATCTATTTTCAAAGTATTACTCTATCAGATTAATTTTTAAATTTTTAGAATTTTCTATTTTTAAAACTTTTTGTTTATGATATCATGTGGGATATTATATGAAAACTATCTATAAGGTTGTTTTTGTATACAAAAAAGGTATAGAAGGGACTTTGAAATGGATATAAGAAAACTTCGTTACTTTACTGTAATCGCTGAAGAAAAACAGCTTACCCGTGCTGCCCAACGGCTTCATATGGCACAGCCACCTTTAAGTAGACAGCTATCGCTACTAGAACAAGAATTATCAGTAAGCTTATTTGAAAGAAACGGTCGAAATATGCATTTGACTGAAGAAGGCAAAATTTTATATACGAAAGCCAAAAACATTATTCAACAATTAGAAGAAACCATTACGGAAATTAAAGATACCGGTGAAGGGCTAAGGGGTAATCTTTCTATTGGAGCATTCCATTCTTGCATTCCTTTTCTCTCTGAAAAAATCCGCTATTTTCGAGATAACTATCCAAATGTGAACTTAAAAATATGGGAAGGTGGTCCTTTTTACTTAATAGAGCAATTAGAAAATCGGAATATCGAACTTGCTATCTTGCGCGCGCCCTTTAATAAAGATGTTTTTTCTAGTATTAGTTTATCAAAGGAACCATTCGTATTAATCATGCCTGCTAAATGGGAACTATATCACTCACAGCTTCCAATTCCTCTAACCGAATTAAGTCATATTCCCCTCTTACTTTTACATAAAGATATAGAAGACAGCTATCATCAGCTCGTCATTGATGAATGCAAGCATCTCGGTATTCAATTAAACATAGCATGTGAATGTCCAGACTCCGCATTTATTCTTATGCTTATCATGACTGGAATCGGCGCGTCTATCTTACCTAAAAGCGCTGTATCTCATATTCCGCAAGAATTTATAAAAATAGTAGATATAATGGATTTTCCTTATCAGTCCGAATCATCGATTATATGGCTAAAAGATCGGAAGCTTTCTAAAAGAGCTCAACGATTTATAGAATGTACATGAATTCATTTTGAAGGTATAGCTATGGGTTTCTTCGCTTCTCCATCGTTATTAGCCGCTTATGTAAGTACAAGAATGGTTTATTAATCCTTCTAAACAAAAAACAAAGATGCGAAGTCATAGAAGAGCCTTCGCATCTTTGTTTTTTTAAGAGATTTATATGAATGGAAATCCTACATAATGTTTTTACCACGCGCGTCACACCTTACTGCTTTGTATCCCATTTTTCTATACTGAAGCAAAACGATAATCTATGCTCAGCATTACTCTGAAAATAGAATCATCAAATTACATTCCTTATGAGCAGATTCAAGTTGATTTTTTTAAAAATATACCGTGTTCTAAAAGGTACTTATACTATTGTAATTCATCCATTCCAGAAATAAATTTACTTATCTTTCTCCATATATTCTTTAATTTTTCGTTCTTCCCACTCTTTTCCGAATATCCCAACTGGAAAAGTTGTCAAACCATGTATAACAATACCGATTCCCCAACCTGCAAGTGGATATAAAAACCACAATTTACTGGAATCAGAGATTATATTTATAATAAAAAGCATTAAGTTCACTAGTATATAAACCGTTAAATGAATGTAAAATGCTTTTAAATTCTCCACCCTTTTTTTAGCTCGTAAATAAACCTCATCTTGCTCCATATATAAACACCTCTTTCATTATTATATTTTTTAAATTCGCTCCGATTTAAACATCATATTCTAATCAAAAATCTCTTATTCTCAAAAATTCACAAAATAAAAAAGATCGTCTTCATTTCAGGAAGATTGCAGGTGGCTAGTGGATACACTTTTTTTGTTCGTAGTACGATACCTTGTGAAAAAATTGAAAAATCAAATTTCACAATAGAAATAAAACCTTTAAATCTGTATAATAAAATTAATAGCGATATTTTAATACAGAAAGGTCTTGGTAACATGCTAGGTATCGATATCAAAAAAACAGATGGAGAATTAATTATTTCATGGCAACTAGCTAAGATTCAAATTCCATTAAGTGAAATTATTGAAGTTACAGAAGATGAAACCTATGCTGGTGTAGAAGAAGAAAACGTGATCCGAATTGGAACAGCATACGCTACAACAGACCGGATTTTAATCAGAACAGTAAAACAAAATTATCTATTATTTACGACCAATAGGGTCTCAATTTTGAATAAAATCAATGCATAAGCAATAGGATAAAACACTTGTCTATATGGGTTTATTCGATTCAACTGTATACCAGCATTTTAGAAATTATTATAGATACAATGATATGAAAATAAACAAAAAGTACCCATCGAATTGTCATACATATGAGCATTCGATGGGTACTGCATAATACATTTTTATAAGAGTCTAATTAAGACCAAATCCAAACATCATCATTATTTTCAACGTCGCTCTTTACCTCATGAACTTTTTCAATGTTGTCCGTTGTGTTCCAGTTAATAGAACTTCCACCCCATCCTACATACTTCATATCAATTTTTACTTTCTCACCTGTATGAAATACTTGTCCCTTCGTTAAGAAAACATCAATGATAACTTTCTTCCCATTTAGTGATGGATACTCAACTACAACATATTTAGTAGAACCGTCTCCCTCCTCTTCCATCGTTCCTACTTTTGATACTTCCCCAATCACATAATCAGGAGAGCCGTCTTCTTTCATGTGCATACCTAATTTATTTGACGTATTTTCAACTGTATTTGCAATCATATATTCCGTAAAATTACGCATCATAGATCCAGTAACTTTTACTTCATCTCCTACCTTCACATTTGAGAAAATATCCATGTATACACTAACAGGTTCTTCATATTGCTTAGATTTCACAACAATCACACCATTATCCACTTCAACTACTCGCCCTTCTAACGTTGAGAAATTCGATTCAATAGAAGCGGCACTCGCCTTTGACAGTTCTAATCCTGGTAAATTCGTTCCTGATAATGCTGCGATCCCTAAAGCACCTGCTAAAATTAATTTTTTCATACCCATTATGAAACATCTCCATTCATGATGATTTTATTTTTGATTGGATACGACCAACCTGTAACTATTATAGTTACAGGTTATAGAAAATAGCAACCATCTTTCTCATGCAATGTTGCATACTGTAATTTTTAAATATGAATCGATTATTCCTATATTCAACACGAATACTAAATTCTTGAATCACAGCAGGTAAACAGATTGATGATGAAGAAAATAATGTGATGCATCATATTTTTTCAAAGCTACAGTTTGTACAGTCGTAGTCCATTACATTATGTAGGAGTGGAGTTAACATGTTAAAAAAACCAAAGAGATTACAGCCAGGTGATATCGTGGCAACAGTAAGTCCTTCGTGGGGAGGCGCAGGTGATCCTGAAATAAGATGGCGATATGAACAAGGAGTAAAGAGATTAGAAGAAGTTTTCGGTCTTACGGTTGTTCCCATGCCGAATAGTTTAAAAGGTAGCGAATTCATTTATAACAATCCACAGGCTCGTGCGGAAGATTTAATGACTGCATTTCAAGATACGCGCGTGAAAGCAATTATTGCGAATATTGGCGGTGAAGATAGCATTCGCTTACTTCCCTATATAGATTTTAATGTGATACGTGAAAACCCGAAAATTTTTATGGGATACTCTGACGTTACTATTTCACATTTATTTTGCCATAAAGTAGGGCTTTCCTCTTTATACGGTCCAGCCATTTTAACTGATTTTGCCGAAAATGTAGAGATGGATTCATATACAATTGAAATGGTAAATCGAACTCTCTTTTCAAATGAAACGATTGGCGAAATTCAACCAGCCCCTGAATGGACGAGTGAGCGTTTAGAATGGATAGAGGTAAATAAGAATACAAGGCGTACGATGCAACAAAACAAAGGATATGAGCTACTTCAAGGCTCTACCACTGTACAAGGACGCTTAATTGGTGGTTGTATAGAAGTACTGGAATTTGCAAAAGGGACGGAACTTTGGCCTGAGAAAAAACATTGGGAAAATAGCATCCTATTCTTTGAAACTTCCGAAGATCATCCAGAACCAAGCTATATGAAGTATTGGTTACGAAATTATGCAGCGCAAGGTATTCTCAAAAAAGCAAAAGGCATCATTTTTGGTAAACCAAAAGACGAAATGTATTATGAAGAATATAAACATGAAATACTGAAAGTAATGAAGGAACATAACTTAGAAGATTTACCGATTCTTTACAATTTAAATTTTGGCCATACCGAGCCGAAGTTTATTTTACCTTACGGCGCGATGGCAGAAATTGATTGTGAAAATGTATCTTTTTCTATTTTAGAGAGTGGCGTGGAATGAATAAAAACACTCCTATGAGATATGACTGTGAATTGATACTTTTTAAAAGTATATAATTGGAGGGAGATTACGTGTATGGAAGTAACATTTACAGTAAGTAAATGGGATGAAAAACCAATTGATGATACTAGAAAAGATTTCCCTATTAATATTGCTCATGTTGAATATGATATTGATGGGGAATTAAAAGGAAAAGCTTTTGTTGAATACTTATTATATTATTTAGACTCAAATATAAATGATGGTCACTTGGCTACTGCTAAAATTTCTGGATTTTTACACTTTGAAGGAATTTACAAGGGGCAACAAGGAACATTTACAGCTATAGAGCAAGGAATATTTGATAAAGGAAATCTAGATTCCCCAGGAACAATTATTAAAACTACCGGTAACTTAGAAAATCTGCGAGGATCCTATCATTATCAGTTTACAGGTCAAACAAGTAAACTAATTTTAGAGTTTGAATTTTAGCAAAACATTCTATAATTTAGTGAAAAGGACATTTCTTATAATACTAGAAATGTCCTTTTTATTGACGAACTGATCCAACTATTTTCTAATAGTTAAGAAAAGAGTATAATACTTAAATTTTTCGTTATAGGGGGAATTAAAACTCTAAGCCTGAGGGCCCCACTTACTCATTACTTTTCCTATCAATTAAAGAATAATCCCCGAAAAACTCCCCTTCATAACTTCTTTTTCAAGTTGATTCCTACATATAAACATCGCAATTATCTTTGTACGATGTTTTTCATCGGGCTCAAATTGTTCAATGGTTACGTCACAACGAATCGTATCACCGCTAAACACAGGACGTAAAAATTCAAAATCCATCTTGCGAGCTAGTACGTTATAGTCACCGCCAATTTTTGTAGGCAGAGTTGATGTTAACAGTCCTTGTACAACTAATCTCCCTTGCTCATCTGGCGTAACATGATGAACACCTTCATCTTTCGATACTTCCGTAAATAAAACAACATCCTCTTTCGTAAAAGTTCGTTCAAAGGTGATTTTTTCGCCTACTTTCAATTCCAACCCTACCCCTCCTCAAAAACACTTTTAACATAAGAAAAACCGAAACTATAATCATTTCGGTTTTTCAAACTAAAGAAGTCTATATTTACTTTAAAGAATGTACAAACAACCCGCTACGCAGTTTCGGTTCAAACCACGTTGACTTTGGCGGCATAACTTCTCCAGCGTCTGCGATTGCTAATAAAGATTCCATTGATGTCGGATATAGTGAGAACGCGGCTTTAAATTCACTGCTATTTACAAGACGTTCTAGTTCTTCTAATCCGCGGATTCCTCCTACAAAATCGATACGTGAATCAGATCGCGGATCATGTATTTCAAGTACTTGGCTTAATAAATGATCTTGCAGAATAGATACATCTAAACCTTTCACGAGATCATTCGCATCAAACGTTTCCTCTTTCACTGTAAGCTTATACCACTTCTCGTTTACATACATTCCAAAAGTTTTTGACTCATTTGGTTTATACGGAGAAACAACTGCATCTTCTACATAAAAGTATTGCGTGATTTGTTTTAAAAACTGTTCCTCAGATAAACCGTTTAAGTCTTTTACAACTCGGTTATAGTCCCAAATAGATAACTCATCGTGAGGGAATAAAACAGATAGGAAGAAATTAAACTCTTCTTCTCCTGTGTAATTCGGATATTGTTCTCTTCGCATAAGTCCTACTTTTGCTGCTGATGCAGAGCGGTGGTGTCCGTCTGCAATGTACAAGTTAGGGATATCTTCAAATAAGTTTACTAAACTTGTAATTACTTCTTCATCAGCTATTTTCCAAGCAATATGCCTAACGCCGTCTTCTGCTGTAAATGTATAAATTGGCGCATGTTCTTCTTTCCAGCTGGAAATGAAACGCTTTATCTCTTCTTTAGTACGATACGTTAAAAAGATAGGACCTGTATTTGCGTCACACACATCTACGTGGCGAATGCGATCTAGTTCTTTTTCATGACGCGTTCTTTCATGTTTTTTAATTGTATCATCTTCATACTCATCAATAGATGTACAAACGACAAGACCTGACTGCGTTCTTCCTTGCATCGTCAGTTCATAAATGTAAAGCGCCGGCTCTTCGTCTTGAATGAACACTTCTTCTCGTATAAATCGGTTTAAATTTTCACCCGCTTTTTCATATACGCGATCATCGTACGGTGAAAGTGCCGGGTCTAAATCAATTTCTGCTTTATCAACGTGTAAGAAAGAATACGGATTCCCTTTTACAACCTCTCTTGCTTCTTCACTATTTAATACGTCATACGGTAAAGCTGCAACTTCCGCTGCTTTTTCTTCTACTGGACGAATTGCCCGAAACGGTCGGATTTTTGCCAAGTTTACCTCTCTCCTTTACACAATCATTCGAACGGCTACAACACCTGTAATTTTACTTATATTTTCCACAATATTCTCTTTTATTATATCATCAATTCCGTTATCAATATCAATCATTGTGTACGCCCAAGAATGTTTACTGCGATTAATCATATCGGCAATATTTATATGATGCTCTGCTAAACATCCTGTAATTTGTCCTACCATGTTCGGAACGTTTTGATGCATAATCGTAATTCGTTTTTTTCCGATATACGGTAATTCTACGTTTGGATAGTTGACTGAATTTCGAATATTTCCTGTCTCTAAATATTCACGTAATTGACGCGCTGCCATGATCGCACAATTTTCTTCCGATTCTGACGTAGATGCACCAAGGTGAGGCGTCGCTGTTACATTTTTCATCTTTATAACATTTTCATTCGGGAAGTCTGTTACGTAATGCGTAATAACATCTTCTTCTAACGCTTTTTGAAGAACATTTTCATCTACAAGTTCTCCCCTAGAGAAATTGAATAGACGCATACCCTTTTTCATCTTCTCTACAGCGTGTTCACCAATGATTCCCTTCGTTTGATTTGTAAGAGGAATATGCAGTGTAATATAATCACACGTTGCAAAGATTTCATCTAAACTAAATGCTCTTTGCACATGTGTAGAAAGGCGCCATGCAGTTTCAACTGAAATGTAAGGATCATATCCGACAACGTCCATTCCTAAAGCTAACGCATCGTTCGCAACTAAAGCACCGATTGCACCAAGGCCGATAACCCCTAGACGCTTCCCTGCAATTTCTGACCCAACAAATTGTTTCTTTCCTGATTCAACAAGCTGCGGTACTTCATCGCCCTCTAAATTTTTCGTCCAGCTTACTCCGTTAATAATGTTACGTGAAGACATAATAAGGCTGGCGATAATAAGTTCCTTTACTGCATTGGCATTCGCTCCTGGTGTATTAAATACTACAATCCCTTTTTCTGTACATCGCTCGACAGGAATATTATTTACACCAGCACCAGCTCTTGCAATCGCCTTTAAGTCTTTTGAAAAATCTTCTTGATGTAAAGAATAGCTGCGAAGTAAAATACCATCTGGGTGGTCCATTCTATCCCCTACTTCATAGCGATCTCCGCTGAGTACTTGCAAACCTTTTTCTGCAATTTGATTTAACGTTTGAACACGAAACATATCCCCATCTCCCTATCTATTCTCAAGCTCGAATTCCTTCATATAATTTACTAATTGCTGTACGCCGTGTACTGGCATCGCATTATAAATACTAGCGCGCATACCACCGACTGAGCGATGTCCTTTTAGCGTAACAAGGCTGCGTTCTTTCGCTTTTTGTAAAAACTGATTGTTCAGCTCTTCTGATGATGTTGTAAACGGAATGTTCATAAGTGATCGATACGCAAGATCAACTGGTGAAGTAAACAATTTTGATTCATCTAAGAAATTGTAAAGAAGTGAAGATTTCATTCTATTCTGTTCTTCAATCGCAGATACGCCGCCTTGCTCTTTCAGCCACTCTAGTACAAGTTTCGTTACGTAAATACTAAAGGATGGCGGTGTATTATATAAGGAGTTATTTTTGCTGTAAGTTTCATAGTTTAACATCGTAGGACAAGAGCGTTCTTCTCCCCCAATTAAATCTCTTTTTATAATAGCAATCGTTAAGCCCGCTGGCCCTAAATTCTTTTGCGCTCCCGCATATATAAGACCAAACTTCGTAACATCATATTGTTCTGATAAAATATTTGAGGACATATCCGCAACGAGCGGTACTTTATCTAAATGTGGAATGTCCACATATTTCGTCCCCTCAATTGTATTGTTCGTTGTTATATGTACATAATCTAGTTTTTCATTGCTCAGTAAACCATCTAATTTAGGAATTGTAGTAAACTTCGCTTGTTCAGAAGAAGCAATCACTTGTACTTCCCCTACTTTTTCAGCTTCTTGCAGCGCCTTTTTAGACCATGAGCCAGTCAATACGTACCCTGCTTTTTTATACGTATTCATTAAATTTAACGGTATCATAGAAAATTGTAATGACGCACCGCCTTGTAAAAACAGTACTTCATACTCATCAGGAATGTTCATTAATTCACGAATTAGGTTACTCGCTTCATCTATAATACTTTGAAAATAAGAAGATCGATGACTCATTTCCATAATAGACATGCCTGTCCCGTTATAATTTACAAGCTCCTTTTGCACTTTCTCTAAAACTGGCAAAGGGAGTATTGATGGTCCAGCTGAAAAATTATACACTCTCTCCATCACCCTGAAAACCTCCCTATTTCTCATTTTATTATTTTTTAAACTTTCTGAATTATAACCTAAAATATAATACGTGGTCAATTTGTTTTCTATTACTACGGCGTAAGACGCAATGGAATCGCTTGCATGTGCAAACTATTTTTTATAAACATACAAAAAAGTGTTAAGTACATAATCGTACTTAACACTCTAGTAATAAAGTATAATTGCTAATTGTCCGTGAAAAACCGATCAAAAATTTGATAAATAGCAGAAAGACCAATGAGCCAATAAATAGTGTCCACAAGCGCCGGCATAGAACCAAACCATTTCTCAACTACATTGTAATCTAACGCTACAAACAACCAATTCAAACCGCCAAGAATCACCAAAATTACGGTAAGGTAAGACAAAAATTTCATTATGATTGCCCCCTAGGTGATAAGATGGTGAAAGGCCTTTCACTAGAAATATATGTGGTAAAATTCAAAACTTACCTATTTTATAAAAATTATTTTCGGTACCAGCCGTTAATAACTGCCTCTGCTTCTTTACTATGTATTTGATACGCATGCGTACTATTATGAGAGCCAATAAACCAAATTGAAAAACCTTTAAAATATGGTTTCGGTTCTAATACATCACGGTAAGCACGCCATCCGTTTAATTGTACGTCCTTTGAAAACACATTAGATACATCTGGATTCCACGGATTTTGCAAGCCTAGTTCACGTGCCGGAACGTTAAATCCACCAAAATAAACCGGTTTTCCTGTTGCTTTATGTAATTGTTCTAGTTGCTGCACAACATTTTGCCCACGATTATACACTGTTGTGGCAAATAAACTTTGCTTCACTTCTTCGTATGATGGATTTCTTTTTCCCGAAACTTCAAACCAACTATCGATACTAACAATATCTACCTTTTTTAAATACGGACGATTGATTTTCTCTACAAACTTCGCTTCATAAGAAGGATCCCAACTTGCTGTTAACCACCAATTCATTTGATACAAAACATTCCCCTTATACTGCTGACGAACAAAATCAATCGTATCGCTCCAATATCCTTCTGCATATTCCATATTCACGAAATTAGAAGCAATCTTGATTCCGTACACATTGTATTTACTTGTAATGGAAGTAAAGATATCTTGCAAAATAACCGTTTTCCAATTCCAGAAGAAATCATTAATATTACTCGGATTCCATTCCGTTTCCCCAACATTTCCTTGCTGAATATACGGGAACGGTTCCACTATAACTTGAATATTACGCTTTAATAATTCTTGAATTAAAAGAATAGCCTGTTGCTTTTGCGCTTGATTAATTACCATGTTCGTAGAAGTCACGTTCGGAATATCTACCTGAATCGGTACATTTACTGTATTTAAATTTAAGCGCTCTACATCAGCTAACACTTTCGCCACATTCCCAACTTCCCATACCGTTACATTTCCTGATTTGATTTTCCCAGATTGAACAGTATTTACATCTGCCTGTACATTTCCTTGAAAACAAAAAGAAAACAGCATAATAAACACTCCTAAAAAACTTACTAAACTCTTATTTTTCTTCACAACTTTCCTCCTATAATTTTTGGCTTTCTTGATTATTTTATACAATGTTTCATATATATTCCATAAAAAACCCAAATAGATTTTTATCAATAAAAATGCTATTCATCCTTTATTCATATCTTATTCATACTAACCTCTTAAAAATAGTGAGGTAAATAAAAAAGGAGCGTATTTCTGCTCCTTTTTTATCTTTTTACAATTGAAGTTATTTAATTTTTTCTGATACCCTAACCGAATCTATTTTTTCGTATAATTAAATTTTTATACTCAGAAATGTATCAAAAAATTTTTATCTATATTCGCTTTTTTGTATTATATATTTACTTCATTATTTACCTTTACAGTTAAGAATTCCTTTGTTCTTCTTTCAAAAATCGTATCATCATACAAATACATTCTTAATTGTGTGCAAAGTACTAATTACTTCTTTAAGAAGTAATCGTAATTAAACTTGAGAAAACGGATAATGGTTAGAAAATTAGTAAATCATAAAAAAACGCCCTAAAATTCTAGGACGTTTTTTTAGTTCCCTCAATCTTCTTCTTCGAAATCACGTAGACTAGCAAGCAATTCTGTAAATGTTGAGCAAACAGGATATATTGCTTCCTCTATGTCTTCTTCCTCATGATCCCAGAATACAATTATTGGTGAATCAGTGTTGTTTCGATAATCAAAGCATAGAAGATTGCCGAATGGATCTCTAGCAAAAGGATATATTTTGTCAGGTAATCTATCTTTCGTACTATTATATGTTTCTAGAATTGAATATTTTCTATCAGAATCTAAGGTTAAAAGATTATTAAGTGAATTTTCATCTTGATTTGGAATGTTAAATGTATCTGGCGTTGGATATCCACCATCATATTTTTGTACACAATCAATAAAATCATTAGGAAATTTAATATTTAAGTATTGTTCTAATTGTTTAATTTGGTCATCTGTTACTCTTTTTTCATTTACATTAATCCATGTAATGTGACTCATGGCTAAATACCTCCCTATTTATCGCTATCTTTTCCCCAAATTTTATATCCACCTGTATGACCAGTATCATGATGAGTCTGATAATCTACAAGTTGCATCCTTCCAGTGTCTTGATGATGATGCCATGTATAATGCTCTGGAGTTTTTCCCATTTTAAATAATTGAATTTCTTCATCCGTAAATTTTAAAGCTAATTCAGGACTTTCCATTATTTGTTCATATAATGCCTTACTACACTTTCTAGACTGTGTTGTTCTAGACTTTTTGAAATCTGCCTCTTTTAACATTACCTCGCCTTTTGATTCAAAAATAGGAAATCCTTCAGCATCATACGGAATACCTGTAACAGGGTGCTTATCTCCTG
This sequence comes from Bacillus sp. BML-BC051, assembly GCF_019656175.1. Lineage (NCBI taxonomy): Bacteria > Bacillati > Bacillota > Bacilli > Caryophanales > Bacillaceae > Bacillus > Bacillus sp. BML-BC051. The sequence continues at coordinate 39,040 of NZ_BPLI01000063.1, read as the reverse complement.
CTAAGTCTCCTTTACGCAAACGAATGGTTTTTGGTCCATTTGCACTTTCATAAGTATATGTAGCTGCTTTCTGTAAATATTGTTGTGTACTACCGACACCTGCATATGAAAGATGATTACCAGCTTTGAATTCATAGTTATTTAATATGTGTAATGCATTTCTGTATGCTGGAGAATTAGTCACAAGTGATTTCCCTTTAGTAAACCCTGTAATAGCAGCCACCTTACCTACTTGCCCTACTTTATCTAGACCTTTGCTACCTACAAAGCCTGTGAGTAGCGTAGTGACTGCGTAAGCTGCATAATGTTCTCTGCTTTCCAGATCTCCATTCCAAAAATTATTCATAAATGTGTCTGATACAGTGTTCCATGCAGCAGGAATAGTCTCTCTATAGTTTACAATCGCATCTCGCATATTTAAACCAAGTTTCTTTATCTCCTAAAGCTACGAATCCTTTCCATGCATCTACAACACCATCTACAAAACCAGTAGAAATACCAGTCCACGCAGCATTTAAATCATTTTTATTAAAAAATGACTCTTCTGATTTTGGAGGGAGTTTTCCACACATGGCTCCTTCTTGAATATCAGAGTCAACTAAATTTCCGTCATACGATTCATCCGCTTCTCGGAATTTAACAGCTGCACGTTCTAATTCTACTGCGATTTTATCTAATTCTTGCAAAATGTTAAACATTATTGGTTTTGCTTCATTAAACATCTGATAGAAACGATCACTGCTTGCTCCGCTCCACTGAGAAGCTATATATTCAATTTGAGAGTATAAATCTTTATGTATATGTTCTAATGATGATCTCGTATTGCTTACGGTTTTAGCAGCTTGTTCTAATTGTTCCGGTGTTACCTTTATTTGTGTGCTCATTCCATCCCTTCTTTGCATATATATTATGAAAATTATAACATATCATTATTTCATTAAGAGTTAGCATTTGAAAATATCCGTTCCTAAAAGTGAAAGTATATTCCATCATAAAAACAGCTCCAATTCCGCCTTAGAAAAATGAACGGACTTCGTAAATAACCCGCAACTTTAAAAATAGCCCCGGTTGTCATAAGAGACATCACGTTTTTATACTGATAGTATTATAAAATAAGCGGTTTATTAATTTTGCAATGAAATTACATATTCGAATAAATAATTAATAAAACAACAAATTTCCGAAAAATATATTTCGGTCATTATATAATTTTTGATATTCGATTGATAGTCATAAGAAAAACATAATAGGGTAACGCCACATGCTCATCAAGCGAAGTTAAAATTATATCTTCAAAATAAAAAAACGCTATACTTATTGTAAAAACTTTCAACTGGCGTACTGATGAAATCAGAAGGATTGAATCCATGCTTTAATTCAGTATCCGTTGTATTTCTTCCAGAAGTCCTTACTCCTCTTTTTACACAAAAACAGACTGTGGAGAAGATTTCCTTCACAGTCTGAAAAGAATCCATATATATGTTTTTTTTATTTATCACCTTAACTTACTGTAACCTATATTGTCCTGTTAACTGTTCTTCGGCCATTCGAACTAAGCGTTTTATTATTTCTCCACCGACAGAACCATTTGCACGTGCTGATGTATCCGGTCCTAATGTGACTCCTAATTCACGAGCAATCACGTACTTCATCTGCTCAATAGCTCTCAGCAGAAATAAGAATCTCATTTGTATTACTTTCATATCTTTGAGCATTCATAATTGCACCTCGTCATTTTTCACTAATCGAATTTACAACACATCCGTATGCTATTTCGTGAAATTCACTATTCGAGACATAATTATTGCAGTTATCAAGATAATAATAGCGGTTATCAAGCCAGATTCTCCAATCCAAATCTCAACTTGATATCCTGTACTTGCACGTGCGAAAGGTCCTTGAATAATGGCATTCCAAGTAGTATGGATAATAACCGAAGGCCAAACGCTACCTGTGATAAGTCGTAAATAAGCTGTAATATAACTGAATGGCACAATACAAAGATAGATGCCAAGTACCGAAAGAACGACAGATGGTCCCTCTACATATAGACCAGCAATAACTATCGGAACATGCCACGTTGCCCAAATCAATCCACTAATAAGGATGGGCCGTGAAAACTCTGCATCGACTAGCCTTGTGAGCATATAACCTCGCCAGCCCATTTCTTCTCCCAAAACTGGGATTAAGTTAAGCAAACTTCCGAAAATGCCACTCAATACTACTAGATAAATGAAACTGAATGGTGCCGTTACATACTGAAGCCCAAGTAAATTGTAGATCGGTTCTAACATACCACCTTTTGGATGCTGAAACCCCGCAATTCCGCTCAACCAGGCGATAGAATACGTAATTCCACAAATAATCATAGGGATTAGCAGAGCAAAACCGATCCCCTTCCATATCTTTAAGTTACCGAGACTAAAAGATACATCTTTAAACCCTTCTTTCAGTATTATGCGAGTCAAAATAGAAGAAATTGCTGGGGTAAACATATATACCACAATAAGCGGCATACTTTTCGTAATTATTACTACTACATTTAGGATAATAGAAGTAATGATTAAGATACTCAGAAAGAGTTGAAGTCCTATTTTTGCACGTTGGATTTTATCTTTATTGTGGAACGATTTTGCGTGTAATATCATTGTAATCCGCCCTTCCCCTTTCATTCACTTGTTTATCGAATGTACTTCTTGTCATTTCTACAGACACACCTTAGAATAAAAATATTTTGGCATACAGATTCATTCATCTTTAACATCACTCCCAAATTCATAATCTAGTTTTACTTGCGACTCATCCATGCAATTATTATTTATAAGTTGTCATAACCGATAGTACAAAAGTGTAATGATTAGTCTATGACCTGTGTCAATTAACCTTATGACACTATGTAACTAGAAAATATGATATGGAATAAATAACAATTGAATTAAGGCAATTGATTCGTGCAAGTACAATGAATCATTCTTGCTTTTACAAATAATTCAATTGAGGTGGAAAAAAATGAATAAGAAAAGAATAATTGCAATGGTTAGTACAGCTTTATTAGTCACAGGATGTGTAGAAGTAGGAAAGGCTCAAACAGTAGCAGTCGAAAATTCAGGTCAATCAATACAAAAAAATATAGTTAAATCCATACAATCACAGGCTTACCCATTAAAAACGATAGAGCCGTCAAAATCATTTGAGGATTTAAAACCACTTAAGAAAATGATTGGGAGCGCACAATATGTAGGATTAGGAGAAAATACTCATGGAAGCTCTGAAATTTTCACTATGAAGTTTCGCCTTGTGAAATATTTGGTTACTGAGATGGGGTTTACAAATTTCACAATGGAAGAAGATTGGGGAAACGGCTTAAAACTAAATGAATATATCCAAACAGGAAAAGGAAACCCTAGGGAATTTTTAAACTTGTTATATCCTACTGATGAAATTATAGCCATGATTGAGTGGATGAAAGATTATAATGCTAATCCATCCAATAAAAAAAAGATCCAATTTATTGGGCTCGACTTAAAGGAATTGGACCAAGGTTGCTTTAATAAAGTAATTGATTATGTAAGGCTGCATCGACCAGATTTGCTGGCAGAAGTAGAAGAAAATTATAAAGAATTGTCGGCTTTTAATGGAGGTTTACAGGAATATATGGACCTTGCTCCTGAAATAAAAGAAAAGTTCAAAGCAAACGCTGAGAGAGTAGCTCGATTACTAAAAGATGAGAATAAGCAATCCAACACAGAAATAGTTTCACCCGAGTACATCTGGGCGAAAGCAACGGCAAGTGCAATAGAGAAATTTACCACAATGCTAATTCCTAACGACTATCCAAGTATGTTAAAGCTACATGAGCAATACTTGGCAGATCATGCAATGTGGGCACAAGAGACATTGGGTGGTAAAACGATGGTATGGGGACACAATATTCATATAGCTAAAGGAATTATCGATGAGAAATTATATCCTTATGCTGCGGGACAGTTTTTGAAGGAACGTTTAGACAATAATTATGTCACCATTGGTAGTACAACTACGGAGGGGAATTTCACCTTATACAGCGAATATGATCCTTCCACTGGAGGTAAGATTACAACGCGTGAGATTCCACAAAACATTAATAGTTTTAATTATACCCTTGGAAAAGTACCATATAACATGTTTTTATTGGATAACCGTCACCTTAGAGGACAAGCAGAGAAATGGGTTAAAGCAAAAAGACCATTACTGAGTATAGGGGGACAAATCTTCCCGAACGAATCGGTATACTTTGATAAATCATTACTTGAGCAATTTGATATTATTTTTCATATTCGAAAAACAAGTCCATCTCATATTAAATAAAAGTACAAAACAATCCCGTTCTTGCATCTGCAAGAACGGGATTGTTTTATGGTGATTGATATAAGCATCTTTTTTAACCAGAAGTAGGTTACTCTCCCCTTTTTAGCATCATTTAGAAATGTCATATGACACTTTTACACTAGTGAGAATGACAAAAAAAGCAGTACAATTCGGTTATTACATAGATAGGAGCGATGAACTTTATGAAATCAAGATTCATCCAGAATGGTTATTTTTTATTGCTAACTTTCGTTACAGGATTTTTTTATTTTTGTTTTTATCTAATAGCTCTACTATTCAGTTTCACCCTTTCATTTACTGTAATTGGGATTCCACTAGTTATACGTGTACTACAGACTACTACACCTTTTATCCAATTCGAGCGTATACAGACGAAAATTTATACAGATATTTCAACAGACTCTTATAATAGAAGTATAACAATAGATACATCGAGCTGGGCTCAGGTGAAATTAGTGCTTACTGATCGTCGCACTTGGTCTGCTGTCTTTTGGTTAATGCAGAAATTAGTAATTGGGATTTTCAGTCTCATTAGTGCAATCATTTTTTATGTAATGCCACTTATGTTGCTGTTGGCACCACTACTGTATCGCTACATTGAAATGAATATTATATTCATACAGATAGATACGTTTGCCAAGTCACTCTTTGTAATGTTTATGGGTATAGTATTTACAGCCATAAGTATTAGAATAGTAGATGGTTTGACAAAGAAAATTGGGGGCTATACACGTAGCATGATCCGGCAACTAAATCAATAGAAGTTTGCCTTCTGTGAGAGAATTGCAGTGTAAAATTAAAAAGTATAACAATGTATGAAGGATTAATTTATAATATAGGAAGTAAAAAGGTAGGCTACTTAGGGGGTAAATAACTTGTTAGATATGGTTAAGTATTGGTTTTGGTACGATTGGATTATGTTAGGAGTCCGTATACTTGTTAGTGTCTCTATCGCCATAACCACATTCGATTTTCAGGATAGTTTAACATTGCCACTTTGGATTATTATTCTTTGGGAAATTATTGCCTTCTCTGTTCCATGGGTAGCCTTACTATTCAATTATAAATATTATTTGTTCACAGAAATACTGCTATATGGTGGACTGTGTATATATTTAACTTCTTTATTTCCGGGAGCTAACGTTACATTTCTTATATCGGCTTTTCTGATTGCTGCGAATAGTCAGCATTTGTCCTATTATTGGACAGCTCCAACAACAGTTTTTATAACAACTGGAATTTTCTATGCGGTTGCGCCAAGTAATAGCTATTGGGTTATGGTTACCAACTATGGACTTGCTTATGTAATGGGCTTCGCTTTCCATTTATTAATCGTCAATCATAAGCAAAATGAAGCGATTCGTAAACAAAACGCGGTACTTGAGCAATATATGTCTCAGATTGAACGTATTACACTGGCAGAAGAACGGAACAGACTGTCAAGTGAGCTTCATGATACAGTTGGTCACGCTTATACTTCTATTATTATGGGGATGGAAACGTTGCGTACCGAACTTGCTACTGAAATGGGTATACAGAGGCTAGATTCTCTGCTTGACATGGGACGGAAAAGCATCGATGACGTGAGAGGTTACCTACATCAAATGGATTCTCCGTGTCAATCGCCTTCCTTAATTCAATCTCTACAAAATCTTGGAGCCGAATTTCAGGAGCACGCTCAGGTGAATGTAAGTTTTAGGACATTCGGAGAGGAATATCAACTATCTCGGCAAGCGAAGATCGCATTCATTCGTTGCTTACAAGAGTCCCTTACGAATGCAGTACGTCATGGTCAAGGGACTGAAATTATAGTTTCATTGCAGTTTGACGAACAATATACGAGGTTAGAAGTTCAAGATAATGGAAAAGGAAATGTAGAATGGCAGGAAGGCTTCGGTATGAATGCGATGAAAGAACGGGCAATGAACCTGCAAGGTCATTTGTCTGTATATACAAAGCCAGAGGAAGGAATGCTTGTTACATGTACCATACCGCGACAAACTGAAATAAAAGATGGACTTATTCGTTTGTTAATTGTAGATGATCAGCCATTTGTTCGGGAAAGTTTGAGGACACTACTCGATAGATATGAAGATTTAAATGTAGTCGGTTTGGCTGAGGATGGCAATCAAGCCATCGATTTGTGCGGGCGCCTTCAACCCCATGTTATACTTATGGATTTAGATATGCAGCACATGGATGGAATCGAAGCAACCAAAAAGATTAAGCAACAATGGCCACATATCCGCGTATTGATTTTTACAACGTTTCAAGATACCGAACAGGCAGTGGAATCACTTCGCAACGGTGCGGATGGTTTTTTACTTAAATCTATTGAAACGTTGGAGCTAGCTAATACGATCCGACTTATTCACAAAGGTGGGACACTAATTGATCAGGGAATGTCTCACAAAATATTTGAGAAGTTTGATGAGCAAAAAGAGACACCACAATCAAAAGCAACCGCTTATGAGCTAACAGCTAGGGAGATAGAAATATTGCAACTAGTAGCAAAAGGACTTCGATACACTACCATAGCATCAAGATTATATTTATCGAGTGGTACGGTCAGAAATTATGCTTCCACAGCTTATACAAAGCTAGGAGTCCGTAACAAAGAAGAAGCTGTTCAAAAGGCTTTAGAAATTGGAATTATTGAATAACAAAATATTTTGCGGTATATAAAAATGAGGAACAAAGAAACAGAACGCTTTGTTTAGTTTCTTTTGTAACAGAGTAAATAAGGTCCGTTATCGTATAAGTAAGTGTTAAAACATTTACTATTTTGTCATAATAAAATCATTGAATCTTATCCTCTAAAATACAAAAGCCTACTATCAATTTAATTGATAGTAGGTTATTAAAATTATTTAAGAACTTGGTTATGTTCTAATTTAATAGTTTTCATCAGTGGAAATAGTATCACTTCGGCTCTAAAGTCAACACCTTCCCCTCTATCCCCTCCGTATTCAATGTAGTCGTATGATACGTTCCATTTACCCAATCATTGATTTGATCATGATACCAATCGCTTCTAAAATGTCCCGATTGTCCTGGCCCTACGATATGATAACCGTTTGACATATCTTTCGTATCAATTACGAAACGCCAAGACGCTCCGTGATTGACAATACCGTTATCTCCGTAACTCGCTGCTTGAACGGTAACTTGGCTTCCGCCAATTGGAACTGGTTTTTCACGATTAAATGCAAGTAGTGCTAACATACTAGATGATTTTGAAATTGGATGTGTGAACGCTAGTTGATGGTAATCGCCCCACTTCCACTCCCCAACATCTGGTCCATATTCCTTCTGTAATTTCTTCATTACATTTTCATACGATGTATGCACAACTTTCGTGAATCCTCCGTACTTCGTAAACCAAGCGCTCTTTTCTCCCGCTACTTCTTTTCGAATCAATTCATCAACAACTTGTGACTTCCCTTCAAATAACTCCATCACATCTTTCGGTATTTCTTTTGAAAATAACGTATTCGAAATCTCTTTCATTAATAAATGGAATAGTAATGGTGCCGCTTCATCTTTACTATCATAAAAATTCCATTTTGCTAATTGTTTTACGCCTTCTTTCTCTACTTCATTTAAAGATGCTTTATTTAACTCTTTTAACAATATAGGAGCAAATTCTTTCCCGTATAAATTTTTTTGATCCATCTGTAACTCTTCTAAATCTTTCACCGTATACTTTTCCTTCTCTTGTAAAAACTCTTGAATACGCATTTGTCTATATGGCTGCGCCCACGTATTACTAATATGATATGGATAATGATCATCCACAATTTTATTATTCGCCGTTGAAATAAACCCTTGTTTTGGATTTATTACTTTTGGGAGTTGATCATATGGGATATACCCTTCCCACTCATATTCATCTGTCCATCCTGGTACTGGTAAACTCCCATCTCCTTTTTTACGCACTGGTATATTTCCGTTCGCTTTATAAGCAATTGTGCCATCATTTGATGCAAATACAAAGTTTTGAGTTGGTGTATGAAAATCTTGAAGTGCCGTTTCAAACTCATTCCAATCTTTCGCTTTATTCATATTTAATACAGCCTTTAATTCAGCGGAAGGTTCCAAAGCAGTCCATTTCAAAGCAAATACGGTTTTCGTTTTCTCTTTCCCTTTATCCGCAAACTCTGAAATGACTGGACCATGCCTCGTAACCGTCACGTTATACGGAATTGTTTTCCCGCCTTTTACTTTGATGGATTCATCAACAACTGTGGCTTTCTCCCACTTATCGTTATACAAAAATTCATTTTCATTATTAGGATTTCTCTTCTCAATATATAAGTCTTGCACATCAGGGCCAGTATTCGTAACACCCCATGCTATTTTGTCATTGTGACCTAATATAACACCTGGTACTCCTGCGAAAATAACGCCACTCACATGTAAATCTTTCATTTCAAGTTGCGATTGATACCAAATAGAAGGTGTCGCAAGAGATAAATGAGGATCATCTGCTAAGATTGGCTTACCAGACGCACTCTTCTCACCGCTTATGACCCAGTTATTGCTACCGTTAAACTCTGGCGGAATGATCGTTTTTGCAAAACTTTGTGCTACGTCCACATTTGTATTTTTCAGTTCAGCTAGCAATCTAGGTGCATCTTTCGGATATGTAGGAAATAGCTCATTTGCTTGCTCTTTCGGTAAATTTTTCAGCGCCCAATATCGAAATGCTTGTCCGTGCCAATGTCCACCTAAATCAAACGCCATATACTTTCCAATCGTTAACGTATCAACAATGGACCATTTAGCAGGCTCATAACCTAATATAGTAAACTCAACCGGCAATTTCTTTTCCTCTTTCGCCTCGCGTATAAAAGCGTTCACCCCATCAGCAAATGACTGCAGGGCATATTTCGCTTCCCCATCATATTGACTAACGGATGCTTCGGCTGCTCTCCGTAAACCGAGCGTTCGAAACAACTTATCTCGATCAACAGCTGCTTCCCCTACAACTTCACTCAACATCCCAGAAGCTTGCCTTCTACTTAAATCCATTTGAAACAAACGATCTTGCGCTTGTACATACCCTTGCGAAAAATATAAATCATGTGCATTTTCCGCTTTAATATGCGGTACCCCTTTACTATCCCGCTTTACCTGAACAGCACGTTGCAGGTCCTCTAGTTTTATCGTTCCATCTATCTTTGGCACAGATCTCAACGTATATATGTTTAAAAAAATTACTGTACAAATAACTAACAAAAGAACGATACTACTAGACCATATAAAAATTCTCTTACCTCTAGTTCGTTTCTTCTTTATGACGACTTCCATATAACCCCTCCTTTCTCAAACTATTCGCTTCTATTTTGAAAGAACCTTTTTGAATAGGAAAAATCCTTCTTTTCTCATGTTATGGATCATGTAAACAGACTTCTCCTTCCTTTCTTCCACTGAAATCCCCCCGTCCTTTCTTAAACCAATTCCTCAAAATCCCCTTCACATAAGCAAACGTTCGCTTATTCTGTTCAAACGCAATTTTAAGTGCCTCTAGTACTGTCTCTCCTGAAAATTTTTGTATCCACTCTTTCAATTCCTTCACGATATATGGGGATAGACTACTCATATGTTGTTCGTAAAACTTATACACTTCACTATGCGAAGTATCCTCTTCTATCTCTTCTTCCTTCTCCTCAGCAACTACTTCTAAACTACTATTATCCTCTTCTGCCGGCATACCAAAGTGCTGCAATAACAATGGAATCTTCCACTCTTCTTCAAGACATTTACGTAAAAACATATGTATGAATTCTTTATTTTTTACAGTCTTTAATTCACGTAACACACACTTTTCTACATTCGTATTTAAAATAGGGTTATAGTGTAGCCAATTTAATATGTATAACTCTTTCGTTTCCGTATTGTATAAAATCTTTCCGTATGCAACAAACCTATTTAACAGCTTCTCAACAGTTTCCATACTGTAGCCTGTTTCCAGTTCTGCCACACGCTTCGGTAATACGTAAATTCCACATTGCTTCGTTTTTGTACCAGTTAACAAATATATGTAAAAATAACGCTCCTCTGGCGTTAAATCTAATATGAATTCATCTTGCCAAAAGTTCACCTGCACATTACGGTATACCGCCATCTATTTCCCTCCTCCTTTTATTCATAAAAAGGCAAATTTCAATCCTTCAATATACATATAGGAATGAGGGCTTTGTTTTTGCATTAGAATTCCAATTTTTTTAACTACTACAACGCCGGTTTTATTTTTTCGCGCTTTTTTGTTCTTGTAGTTGTTTTTGTTTTGTATTGTTTTTTCTTAGTGATTTATTACTTGGTAGGTGCTTATAAGGGGCTTGGAAGGGGCTTGGAAGGGGCTAAAATAAAAAAGAGCTATTCCAAATTTTCATTTTGGATAGCTCCTTTACCATTCTTTCTATTTTTGACTTGCATCTAACATCTTCACTATAAAGACAGCTGCCTCACCACGAGTTGTTGTACCTTTAGGATTAAACTCATTATTCCCAACACCAGTAACTACCTGTAAGCTGTATAATCGTTGAACAGGCTTTTTGTATGTGATCAAATGTTTATCCATAAATGGTAATGCGACTAATTCACCTGTAACACCTTTATACTGTAATGCGTTGTCAATCATAATAGATGCTTCTTCACGAGTGATTGGCGCATTCGGGTCAAAAACCCCTCCGCCACGACCGCTAATAATTCCTGCACTTGCACTACGTTTAATACCGTCATGAAGTGATGGGTGCGCTTTGTTAATATCTACAAATGACTTATTTCCTTCTGGTAGTTTAAGAGCATTTGAGATTAATGTCGCAAACTCAGCTCTCGTTACATTACGATAAGGCGCAAATACACCATTTCCTTCTCCGTGCATAATACCTAGACTGTGTAGTTTACGAATATGTCCCTCAAACCATCCACCTGTAATATCATCTTTTGGCTTTTGTACTTCTTCTTTTGGTACATTGTAGTTAATCTTAATCCAACTCGGATTGTAGAAAATCCATTCTCCATTTCCTACTTTGTACCAACCGTTTTTAACTGCTAGCACTTTATAACGGTCTCCGTTTGAAGCTTTACGAACGGTAGGATGTTCAATTCCTGCGCCGCTACGTATGTTTATACCATCACCATTCACGACTAGCTCCATGCTAGGTTCAGCTGGATTAAATTCATTTGAATCAAATAGCTCGTTTCTTTCTTGTAAAGGCGAGTCAATTTGTGCGTTCACATTTGCATACCATTGAATACCTTGTACGAAGCCAGTCCAATTCCCACGAGAAATTAAAATATCAGGACAGTTTTTTCCGCTCCATTGTTGATGCCTGTAAATGTGATCCGCGCTAATTCCTTCTTTATTCATTAAGTAACCTGCAAGTCGCTTCGCATTCTCTAACGCTTTATTGTAATCTCCATCTTGGTTAACAGAAATTTCAATCCCAATAGATTCTCTGTTTCCTGAGCCATCACCATCTCCTGCATGCCAACCGTTTTCATTTGTTGGTAAGTGCTGATAAATTTGTTTATCGTCTACAGTAAAATGCCATGAAGCAGTTCGGAACGTACCTTCCGTTGCTTGTTTATACAAGTATTTCGCATGATTTTCAGCATTCGCACCACGAGCTGTGTTTGCAGTCTCGTGAATTGTAATGTAACGTGCTTTCATCGGATTGGCAGGGCGAATATCAGGGTTTCCTGCTGGAACAATCCACTCTACAAATGGAGTGCCTGCAAGTGTCCCATATTTCTTTGTAGTCGTCGATGCACTATACTGAATAGCTCTTGGCTTTTCAACTGGCTTCATTTCGCGAGTAGAACCATCATTTCGACCGTCTACATGTTCAAAAGCCTTTTCAATATTTGAAATCGCCTCATCTTCCGCTACTTGACCTCTTTTAGCTTCTTTCATTTTATGTAACTCTTCTGTTTCATCATGTTTATGTTTATATTCTTCTAGAAGAATTTCCTCATTCTCTGATACTTCCGCTTCATTAATTTGCATGTAATCTGGAGTTTCTAGATTAAAATCAGAATAACTTAATCCGCTCGTCCCACTCTCCCCTTGCGCGATACGAAGTTGATCAGTTTGAAGGTTTTTACTCTCTTCTGCTGATATTGCTATAGGTGCACTCCCTAACATTACTAAACTTGTTGATAGTGTGATTACTCGTTTTTTAATATTCATTGCTGTATGAAATACCTACACAGTTCGTGTAAGCATCTTAACCTCCCTTTATTTTCCAATTAGTGAAAGACTATAAATCTACTATGTTTATTTCACCCTTTTATAAATACTTTCCCCAGCAGGTGAATGATAGTTTCTATAAAATTCCTTAACAGACATTATTTTAAAACCAATTGCAATTGCCGTCAAAAGCACTTATCCACCTTACACTCCACTACTTCTCAAAAAATAGATTAGGATACCTTTTACTGATTTTCTTCAACAAGAAGGATCTTTATGATTTTTCCTAACTATTATGTATCTATTAATCAATCCTATTGCTGTATACTTTCCCCATTTTTAAATATCAATATTTTCACATTGAAAGGAGTTATTATATGGAAAAGATTACTCTTATTTTACTCACTAACATTGAAATACATTTCTACAAAAGTCATTTTAGTAAAGATACTATTATAGATACCGAATTATCTATAACGGAACGTTCTGGGCGTGATTTCATTAACACCGTTAATCCAATTAAGGACGTGACTAATGTTTGCGCTAATGCTTTAGCGTTCAAATCATTTTGTAGTTCTCCTGATTGAATTCCTTTCGTAATTAATTCTTGAAAAATAACTGTAAGATACATTTGATGTTCTCTAGTCAGTACTTCAAATTTTTCATTATGAGGAGCAAGTTCAACCATTGTGTTAATGCAAAAACAGCCTTTACTGAAATCTTTTTTATATTCCTCTTCCACCATATCTTCAAAAAACGCCCGAATAGCTTCTTTTACAGATTGTTCGTTTTGAAGTTTTATTCGTATATTAGCCGCATGTAAATTTGTGTATCGCCTTAATGCCGCTTCAAATAATCCCTCTTTATCACCAAAGGCTGAATATAAACTCGGCTTTTGTATTTCCATTTTTGCAGTTAATTCACTTAATGAAGTAGCTGCGTATCCCTTCTCCCAAAAAAGTTGCATAGCAGCATCTAAAGCCTTTTCTTCATCAAATTCACGTAGTCGCGCCATTTAAAACCATCTCCTTTCTACATCTAGTTATTAAGACTATACATCATCATTTATGTACCAATCGGTATATTATATATCGTATTAGATTATAAACGACATGTCAAAAAAATCATAATTAACTCAAAACAAACTTGACATATATATTTCTTCGAGATTATATTTTACTTATAAATAACATACCGTTCGGTACGTTATTTTCAATAATACAAAAAGGAGCTGATTTTATGAATAGTAAAGAAAAAATGATGACCATTCGAAAACATACTCAGATACATTCACCTGTTCATGCAGCAATGTCTCGTTATATGACTCTATTATTCGCAATAGCTTGTGGGATGGCTGTAGCAAATATATACTTCGCCCATCCACTACTTGATTCTTTATCAAATGAATTTAAGATTAGTCATTCAACTATCGGTATTGTGATTACTATTACTCAAATTTGTTATGCAATCGGATTACTTTTATTAGTTCCACTCGGTGACTTATTAAACCAAAAGAAACTTATTATTGCTCAAATGCTTTTATCCGTTATTGCTTTAATTATAATTGGAGTCGCTCCCTCAACCATCGTACTTTTTATAGGTATGGCCTTAGTAGGAATTCTTGCAACTGTTACGCAAACACTCGTCGCATATGCATCAATTTTAGCTAAACCATCAGAACGTGGACGCATAGTAGGTTTCGTTACAAGTGGCGTTGTGATAGGCATTCTCCTTGCTCGTACATTTGCAGGCACATTAACAGATTTAGCTGGATGGCGATCTGTTTATCTCACCTCTGCTATTCTTTTACTCTTCGTAACTGTTTTGTTGCACCGAAATTTACCTACTCTTGAACATAAAAAAGTGACAACTATGCCTTACCGAAAATTAATATACTCTGTTCTCTTATTATTTGTGGAAGAACGACTCTTACGCATTCGCGGAATATTAGCATTGCTTATTTTCACTTCATTCAGTATTTTATGGACTTCTTTAGTATTGCCTCTAAGTGCTACACCACATAACCTTTCGCATACAGCTATTGGTGCGTTCGGTCTTGCTGGAGTGGCGGGTGCATTAGCTGCTACTAAAGCTGGACAATTAGCTGATAAAGGATTAGGACAAAGAACAACTGGCATAGCCTTATCATTATTAATACTCTCATGGCTCCTAATTAAATCTATTAACCACTCTCTATTATTACTAGTTTTCGGCATTATCCTTCTAGATTTAGCCGTGCAAGCTGTACATGTCACCAATCAAAGTATGCTGTTCACAGTGCGTCCCGAAGCAAGAAGTCGACTCACTGCCAGTTACATGATTTTTTATTCTATCGGTAGTGCAATAGGTGCAATTCTTTCAACAAATACGTATGCAAAATATGGTTGGGATGGAGTATGTATATTAGGTGTATCTGTTAGTGCTTGTGCTCTTATATTTTGGATAATAACTTCACGGCGATCATCACAGCTGAAAGAGGAATAATTTATTTATATTTAATACGTGTTTTTCTACAAGACTATAAAATCGCATTTACTTTTCAACACAAATCAACGGCATTTTCATATGAAAAATGCCGTTGATTCCAAACTATTATGTATACGATTCGCTATTTCATGATAATAGATTCTATACTAGCGAAATACATCTATTACAAACTCCCTTTAACATTTTCGACGATCTCATTTATCGTATTTCGATCAAACTTATCACTAATTTCGTATGACTCACGATCTCCTACTAGTTGTACACCTACGATATCGTTGCGGTTCTTACCAAATTGCACTTCAATAATAGCTCCCCGCTCTACTTGTTTCCAAATGTAACCTACTTCATCTTTATTATCTAAAATAATACAGTCCTCAATATTTTCATCAATCCCTATTAACTTGTTGTCATCTATAAATCCAACCTCGTATTGTTGACGTTCTTTCGCTTTGCCACTTACTAATATACCTTTGCTACCATATGAATAATCCATATAGTCCTTTTTCTCAGATTGTACCACTTTCGGCTCTTGTGCTTTAGTTTTTTCATCGTTTCCACAGCCCATAATTAAACTGATTGGCATCACCGTAGTTAGTACCACTCTAGTAAATTTCTTTATCATTTAGAATCTACCTCACATATTCAATGTAAAACTCCATTTATTACTTTATTAAAGGATAACATGATACTACAGCAAAAACGCCAAAGAGAAAGCATTATTTACATCCCCTCACTATGCGGAGAGCCATACATCCATATTATTTCTCCCCCTTTTTATCTTCATGTTGTATATTCACAATAATAAATAACTAACTGAATTATTGATAAATGACACAAAGTAGACATCCTACCCACATAAGACTTAAAATTGAGAAGTATGGAAGACATGCTAAAAAATATAGGCTAGATGCTCACAATTAAAATGGTCTTTACATTAAGAAAGGAAGTGCACAGCTTTGGATTTTAAAACAGTTATGCAAGAGCTTGAGGTCCTTGGTAAAGAAAGAACGAAAAAAATATACATATCTAACGGTGCGCACGAGCCAGTTTTCGGCGTAGCTACAGGTGCTATGAAACCAATCGCGAAAAAAATAAAAATAAATCAAGAATTAGCTGAAGAACTTTATGCCACAGGCAACTACGATGCTATGTACTTTGCAGGCATTATTGCCGATCCAAAAGCTATGAATGAGTCTGATTTTGATCGCTGGATAGACGGAGCGTATTTTTATATGTTGTCCGATTATGTAGTAGCAGTAACTTTATCCGAATCAAATATTGCACAAGATGTTGCTGATACATGGATTGCAAGTGGGGACGAGCTTAGAATGTCTGCAGGCTGGAGTTGCTACTGTTGGCTTTTAGGAAATCGCAAAGACAACGAATTTGCCGAAAGCAAAATTGCCGCTATGCTTGAAATGGTGAAAAATACAATCCATGATTCGCCAGAACGAACAAAATCCGCTATGAATAATTTCCTAAACACGGTAGCAATTTCATATGTACCACTACATGAAAAGGCAGTCGAAATCGCAAGAGAGGTTGGTATAGTTGAAATAAAACGTGAAAATAAAAAGAACAGTTTGCTAAATGCTACAGAAAGTATTCAGAAAGAACTTGATAGAGGAAGACTTGGTTTCAAACGTAAGTATGTTAGATGTTAAATGATCAAAAAGGTGTCAATCTAAGCAAGATTGACACCTTTTTGACGAGAAAAACGAATGAACTCCCCCTGGAAATTATTCATCCCTTCTTGTACACCTTATGCGTTAAACATTTCTTCATTCAATTTATAAACCCTATCTCTTTTCTCATCACTTTTGACAAAAATAAGCTTTCCTTCTTTAACAAAACCTTCTAATAGTAAGCATACTTCTCCATATGCTTTCGGCTTATTCGTTGTGAATCTTTCATCTGATATTTTTCCAGCTCGTATTAATTGTTCACATAGCTCAAGTGCACTTATTTCTTCAGAATCCATTAATTCCAATATATCTTTTTGCAATGGCGATAAAGGTACTGGTATTTCAGCTACCTCCACTTTTTCTTTTTCGTTTTCTTCTTCAAATAAATCTTCAAATGAAATTTGATTCATTACTCCTTTTCCTTTCTAACGATTAATTTGTATAACATGAACTGAATCCTATAGCATAGTTATTGTTATGTAGTACTTACCTTATTACATAAATATCAAACTCATGTACATCGTTTCATATAGTATGTTTTGATTATACCAAATACATGTTCTATCTTCTATCGTAGATTGAAAAAAGGAGCGTTTTACTGTTCACAAATAGCGAAAAGGAATTTAAATGATTTTGTTGAATGGATTTATAAATACCATTTTTTAAATAGAGATGAATATTTACAGATAGTGAGATTAAGTTGCATGCAGATTAGTAAAATAGTTATTTATTCCATAGAAATTTATGGTAAACAATCATTAATTACATGTTATAATCACGATGTAAACATTAAATTATATTAAATGTTTAGGTTATTCAATTCGTTTCATATAACAAGGGGGTTCACAAATGGGCAGAAAAACAAGTAAAGTTAAAAAGTTTTTAGGCTTCGTACTAACCGCAGCACTAGCAACTACAACGATGGTAGGCACAGTAAATGCAGAAACAACTACGAAAACAAACGTTAATGAAAAAAGCTATACGGTAGTTAGCAATAATGACACTGTATTTACAGATGTACCAAAGGACCACTGGTCAAAAGTTGCTATCGATTACTTAGCATCAGCAGGGATTTATAAGGGATATGGAAATGGAAAATTTGGTTTTGGAGACAATGTTACTAGAGGACAGGTAGCATCTTTAGTCAATCGATATTTAGGGTTAAAAGCAGACGATAAACAAGGGAATATGTTTAGTGATATTACAAATCATATGTTTGAAAAAGATATTAAAGCCATTGCCCAAGCTGGCATTATGAAAGGTGATGGCACAGGTACATTCCGCCCAGATGATGTATTAACTCGGTATGAGATGGCAGTAATATTACAAAAAGCATTTCATTTAGAATCAAAAGAACAAGGAAAATTTAAAGACGTACCAAAAGGTCATTGGGCCTATGAATCTGTAAATGCAGTGCGTAGTAACCGTATAGCACAAGGTGACGAATCAGGTAATTTTAACGGAAACATGATTGTGAAACGTGAGCAGTATGCGCAATTTTTATATAATGCAATAGCAAAAAACAGAGATTATAATTTCAACATTAATACAAAAGAAGAAATGAAACAAATGTTAACAACAGCTTTACAGAATGGGACGTTTGGTCCATTTAAATTAGGTGTATTGGGTAAAGATATATCTGATGTGAAAAATGAATTTGGAGCGCCTGATGTTTTGAAAAAAGCACCATGTACAGAATGTGATGCACCTAATATAGCAGTATACGGCGATTATAATATTGACATGTACCCTTCGGACGCAAGACATATATGGGTAAAAATGGATATAACTATCAATGAATTAAAAGAGTGGTTTGGTGAACCCGATGAAATCGGAGGGGATATGACTAGCGAAGGCTTTATATATAATCGAGGAAGCTATTATCTTTATTTCAGCTTCTCTGATGGTTATATTCAACGCGCTGAAATATCTAATCATGAATATAATTAATAAGTTACAAACAATATAAATATATAAAGCATAAAAAATCCTTCAAGAACATGCCTTTTCTTGAGGGATTTTATTTTGTTCCTATCTATTAAGACTCTCCAATTAAAGTTTAACTTTATTTTCCCTTGTGCTCTGCATCCCATTCACTTAAATACGTTGCATATTCTAATTCATCTGGATCATCATATAACATAGAAATAAACTCTAATTTATTTCCATCACAATCTAGAAAATATACACTTGCAGCTGGCATCCACCTTTGGACAATCGGCTCTTCATTTCCTTTCCCCTGACTTCCTACTACCTCTATTCCACGCTTCTCTAACCATAATTTTGAAGTCTTTAAAAACTCTAAATCTACACGAAAAGCGAAGTGTTTCGTCTCAAACTCTTCATTCGTATGTACTTCCCATAATCCGAGCATTTGTTTTTTATTTTCTCCTATCCAAAAGAACGCAACTCGTCTTTTCGATAGTTTTTTTGCTAATGCTAAACCTAACTTATTTTGATAGAAATCTATCGCCTTTTCTAAATTTCTTACATGTAAATGAGTTTCATATATGCTTTGTATCATATTATATTTTCCCTCCTCTACATTCTGATTTTTAAAATATGTTTTGTTTTTATCATACAAATAATTATATTTTTAAACATCCTACTTTTGTATAATTGTTCTTTCCTACAAAGGTATAGGTATCCTAATGTCCCAACACCGGAATTCAATACAATGAAACTAGTGAGGTTTTATTCCCACACACTGATCATGCTTTTATGGAAAATTGGCTCTCACCTACTTTCCTCTCATTAGAAGCTTTGCTGTCCACAAATAGTAGGATAAAAATTCTATTTACATTTATAAATTTTTATAATGTAATAAAATTAACATCTTATTAATAGAGGAGGAACCATTCTGGATAAAACCAAAGTTATGGCTTATTTTAGTGCAACGGGTGATATATTCCCTCTTGAAGCAATTACTGAGGCCCTAAGTATCGAGCCTACAAGAAATTATAAAAAAGGAGATGTTGTTGCAAGACATGATAATCCGAATCTTGTATTCACCAAAACCCTATATAGAAAAGAGACGGATTGGACTTTAAGCACTGGATACCAAGAGTCCTACGATATAAATAATCAGTTGCATGTTATTCTAAAATCCATTGAAGGAAAAACAGAACAATTAAAACATCTCAAGAAGAAGTATGATTTACAGTTTCTTTTTATGGTAGTGATTCAAGTGGAGAATAACGAATCACCCACAATGTATTTACAAAAAGAGATTATTAATTTTGCTAGTTCCATTCAAGCAGAAATTCATTTTGATCTATATATTTGTTAAAAACAAAAACGCTATTGATATTGAAATCAACAGCGTTTTTTATGTGACTCTATGTTTTATCTCGCTTGTACACAAAAGCAAATTCTTTTTATATAACTGCTTACTTCAATTTCCCCTCAAAAACAATCTTTCTACCACACGGTTCAACTTCTGTTTTGCCGTTTTTCTTCACTTCATGAAAGATTGGCTCTTCCATGCGACGTGATGGTGCATAGCCTTCTTGTTCCATACGTGCTAAGCAGTCTGTAATTGTTTCATTTTCGAGTACTTCAAATTTCTTTTTATTAGGTTGTTTTGTCATGCCCTAACCTACTTTCTATTTTTCTTGATGCGAATTGATTCTTCATGTAGACGATATATACCATTGCGAGAATTCCCATTATAATCATAACCGCAATAAAAAAGCTTGTATACTGTATTTTTTCTATAAATACGCCTCCTAATACAGGTCCCATAATACTTCCTAAACTAAAGGCGATTCCAGATAATATATTACCCGCTGGTAATAAGTGTCTCGGTAATAAATCTGTCATAAATCCAAGACCTAATGAGAAGCACGATCCAATGACCATACCAGCTAACAGCATACAGGCAAAGACGATCCAGTAATATTGATCAAATACTGCTGCAAGTAAGAAAATACCCGTACTTATGCTGAACGTCCACGTTAAAATACGATCTCTTCCGTATTTATCACTTAATATACCGAGTGGGATTTGTGTAATAATGCCCCCAACTGCAAACGCTGGTAATAAGAAGGAAACATCTGAAACAGACCATCCTTTACGAAGCGCGTATACTGGTAAGTTACTATTTAACATAGCTTCCAGTACGCCGTATGCAAGTGGTCCCAGCAGTGCAATCCATCCTAATCCAACAACTTGTTTATAACGAGAAAATGATGATTCACTCTTCACTTCTCTTTCATCTTGCGCTGGGAATGCATTTTTCGTTGGCAGTAGTAAAAGCCAACCTATTAAGCAAAGTATAGTAGATATAATAAATGGTGTTGCAAGACCGTACTGAACAGTGCTTGCTAAATACGGACCAACGGCAAAACCAATTCCGAAGAATACACCGTATATCGATACTTGTCTCCCTATTTTACTTGGGTCTGATGTTGTCGTAATCCATGTTTGTGTTCCGACATGAAGCATATGATCTCCGACTCCAACTAAAAATCTAAGAACGAACCATACCCAAAATGAAAAAGTTTGTGTAAAAAAGAATAATGAAATAATAACGAGAAACCCACCAATAACGATAATTGGCTTCATTCCAAACTTTTGCATCGGTTTTTCAAGAAACGGTGAGATCACTAATATCCCAATGTATAGCGCCGTCGCATGAATACCGTTAATACTTGAACTTACCCCTTCTTGTTCAAAAATCATTGCAATGGCCGGTAAGAGCATCCCTTGTGACAAACCTGAGATTGCTACAATTCCAACCATAATCCAAAACGTAAAACGCATTGACATCTCTTTCCCTCTCCTTCTCACGCTGTCCACCTTTCATTATAAACTGTTTCTTCAAATGCGTGTACGAATATTCGTAATAAAAAAGAAGCTAAAAGAATGATTCTTTTAGCTTCTTATCCTTCCCATACTTGCGCTTTCACATTGTTATGGAATTGCTTGAAATACGGATGTTTATAAAAAGCAGTTTCATACACGTATTGCTGTGCATGAGCAATTGGTGGCTGCGGGTACTGCATTTGTAAAGGAACTACAGCTGGTGAAACTTGCATATACAGCGGATTGATCATTATTTTTGTATATAAATGATGATTATATGGCGAATGGGCAATTAAGAACGGATGATGCATGGATAATCTCCCCTTTTACCTACAATGTTATAGTATATGCAATACTTTTACTTTCGGGGATTATTTCTCTTCTAACCAATCCTCTACATGCTTAATAAATACATCTAAGCAGTCTATAAACGGCGAGTGCCCACAATCTTCTAATATCTTCAACTCTGCATTCGGCAAATGTTTTGCTAATTCTTCACCGACTACTTGCGGTACGACATAATCTCTGTCACCTTGTATGACGAGTGTTGGAGCTTTAATATGATGAATTTTCTTATTTCCCTCTACAACCCCGTTATGTTCATCCGAAATATTAAATGTAATGAGCGCATAATTCACATCTACGAAATTACGCTGTGTTAACATATCGTCTAAATACTTTTCATAACGATCCGGTTCAGGTTGATTATGTGTATATATTAATAGATTCCATACTGTACGGTAATATAATTTATTCATGTTCTTTATCGCATCTAGCACTGGAGCAATTTGTACGGGATCTTGTGCAACCTCTTCTTTCGTCTTTACTAAACTTGATACGATTGGCTGCCCGTTTATATCTTTTTTAAAAATTGGATATCCCTTCATGCCCACTGATTCTACTAAAATTAACTTTTCGACAAACGTTGGATGATTCGCTGTAAATTGCATCGCAACACCACCGCCCATTGACCAGCCCATTAATGAAAATTTCTCTAGTTTTAATTGATCGATGAATAGTTTTACATCTTCTGCAAAGTCTTGTAATGAATCTATCGATTGATTATATGTTGATTGGCCAAATCCTCTTAAATCAAGAGCGTAAATATGGTATTGATCTTGCAACTTTTCAATAACTAAATCCCAGTGTTGTGACGATGTCATGTTCCCGTGAATGAGTACAAGAATTTCTGTATTTTGCCTTCCAACTTCCTGATACGCAATCGTTTCTCCGTTCGATAGTGAAACAAACTCCATTGTTGCAGGCTTAATCATCACAAGTTCCCCCATTCTTTTTAATAGAAAGAAAATTCTTTACTTACTTAAAGAATAACACGCAGAATGTATGTTCTCAACTTAAAACCTATACGAAATTTTTACATAAATCAACATGTCTATTACTAGACAATTATAATAAAAAAGTATATAGTTAGCTAGGTAACTAATTTGAAAGGATCTAACTATATGGACGAAAAACAACATTTTTTTCACATTGTCAGCCAGACTTCTCGAAAATTCACAAAGAAATTTAATGAACGCGTATCTCCAACTGGGCTATTTAGTGCGCAATGGGCTGTTATTTTCCGCATTAATCAAACCGGTTCTTGTACGCAAACAGAATTATGTCAGTATTTAAATCTTGAATCACCAACGATGACTCGTACGTTAACACGTATGGAGACAATGGGTTGGATTATTCGTACTGAAGGAAAAGATCGCCGTGAGAAGCTCATTTCTTTATCAGAAACAGCGATAAAAATGATTCCGAAATGGCAAGAAGAAGTTGATACTTTTGAAGAAAAGACACTTGAAGGTATTAACGAAGATGAGTTACACCAAGCATTTCAAGTGTTACAACAAATTATTAAAAATTTAGATTAAATTGGAGGGATGACGATGCAAAGTGAAAAACTTTGGACGAAGGATTTCCTCGGAACTTGTTTTAGTAGTCTATTTCTCTTCTTAACATTTTATATGCTTATGACTACTTTGCCTGTCTATGTAATAGACGGTCTAAAAGGAAAACCTGAGGAAATTGGTTTAGTTGCAACTGTTTTTCTTATTTCATCTGTTTTATGTAGACCATTTACAGGAAAATGGCTTGATGAATTAGGGAGAAAGAAAATTTTATTTATTTCACTGTCATTATTTTTAGCTGCTACTGTTATGTATTTCGGTGCACAAAGTTTATTCTTATTACTTGCCCTTCGCTTCTTACATGGTATTGGGTTCGGTATGGCAACAACTGCAACTGGTACGATTGTCACAGATGTTGCGCCAGCTCATAGAAGAGGCGAAGCACTGGCCTATTTCGGCGTATTCATGAGTTTGCCGATGGTAATTGGTCCTTTTTTAGGTTTAACAATTATTTCTCATTTTTCATTTACTGTACTATTTATCGTTTGTTCCGTATTTTCATTGCTTGCATTTTTATTAGGACTACTTGTAAATATTCCGCATGAAGTGCCAGTAAGCAAACAAAAACGTGAAAAAATGAAATGGAAGGACTTAATTGAACCATCTTCTATTCCGATCGCTCTGACAGGATTTGTTTTAGCCTTTTCTTATAGTGGTATTTTATCCTTTATTCCTATTTATGCGAAAGAGATCGGTTTAGGAGAAGTTGCTAGTTACTTCTTTATTGTATATGCACTCGTTGTTGTAATTTCTCGTCCATTTACTGGAAAGATTTTTGATCGCTTCGGTGAAAATGTACTTGTTTACCCAGCTATCATTATTTTCACAATTGGGATGTTCATTTTAAGCCAAGCGCAAACTCCGTTTTGGTTCCTTGGCGCAGGTATGTTAATCGGTTTAGGTTACGGAACATTAATTCCAAGTTTCCAAACGATTGCGATCTCTGCCGCCGCAAACCATCGACGTGGTTCTGCGACAGCTACGTACTTCTCATTCTTTGATAGTGGTCTCGGTTTTGGTTCTTTCATTTTAGGTATTGTCGCAGCGAAATCAAGTTATCATAATATGTATTTTATCGCAGCTATTATCGTTGCTTTCACTTTACTTCTCTATTATGGATTACACGGACGAAAACAAAAATTCAAGAAACAACATACAGACGGAAAAGTTTCCGCTTAACATGAATAAGGAAAGTAAACTTCCCCGTTTACTTTCCTTATTTTGTATTTCTTTCACTAGAAGCGTATACTTATAATAGAAATAAAAAGGAGGGACCCCTATGAAACTTAAAAAATCTCCCCTACTCTTACTCATAATCACATTTATATTTGTAATTACAGGGCTCGGTTTTACATACTTCAAACATAATAAAACAATCCCATCGAAAAACAACGTGACGAAGAAAAATTGGTTAGATGACCCGTACTTACGTTGGTCGTATACACATATGAAAGAATTCACTTTAATTAACGAAGTGAAAAATAACCCGGATCACGTTTTCCACTTCCCTACTGCATCGCAAAACTTAGACGATTTTACTGTGGAGCGTAGATTTGGAACGGCTCCTCTAAAAAAACTTTTAGACGATAATAAAACAGATGCTTTTGTCGTTGTACATAATGGGAAACTTGTTTATGAACGATATTTCAACGGGTATAACGAGAGTGAACCTCATGGTATGGCGTCATTAGCGAAGGTTTTTACCGGGGCAATTATACAATCTCTCGCTGAAGAAAACCGTATTGACTTAGAAAAAACAGCTAACACATATATAAAAGAATTAAAAAATACACCGTTCGGTAATGCCACACTTCAGCAATTAATGGACATGCAAGTTTCTGTAGAATATCCTACTCATGGATACGAACATCCAGCGTTAGAAAATCAAGATGCACAACTATATTTAGCGAGCAATATTTTACCTCGGGGCAAAAACTACGAAGGTCCAATGAAGATTTATGATATGTTACGAGAAGCAGAAGAAACTGCACCGCCTGGTTCCGATTTTTCTTACGATAACGGATCAGCCGAAACACTCGCTTGGGTTATTCGGACGATCACGGGTAAATCATTAGCAGAAAATGTTAGCGAACGCATATGGTCTCAAATTGGTATGGAAGAACACGCGTATTACGTTACCGATGAAACAAAAATAGAACAAGCAAGCGCTGGCTTAAATGCAACTGCTAGAGATATGGCTAGATTCGGGCAATTACTATTAAACAACGGGGAATATAACAGAAAACAAATCCTCCCTTCTTCTATTACTGAAGATATAAAAAATGTCCAAGAAGGTGAACTTGCAGTCGGCCCTGGAGCTTCCATTTCTTATCATAATCAATGGTGGATACCGCACAACGAACAAGGTGCTTTTGAAGTGTTAGGTAGTTACGGACAAATACTTTACATCGATCCGAAAGCAAATATGGTCATTGTCCACTTCTCTTCTAACGCTACACCAAGTAATGAAATACATTCTGTTTACTCAAATATGTATATTGATATTGCACATCATTTAGAGAAGCTTCCACAGTAGTGGAAGCTTTTTTTGTTGGGGTGTTTTATTTGAAGCCACTACCCTCATCAAAGTTATTCATAATTAAACTTTTTATTAGCAATCCAATAATACGTTACGAAGAGTGTCAATAAAATCCAAACTATAGCTAGTAATCCAGTAATTATTGCATTTGAATTTACTACCCCCGTGACTAACGTTTCCATTGCATGTTTACTCATACTGGCTGGATTAACCTGATCTACTATTGGAATCAAACCGACGATTATTCTACAAGCTAAAAGAAAAGCAATTGAAATTAGCGCAATAATACCTTGACTGTGAAAAATAGCACTTATCATTGTTGTGAAAGATACGATAAAAAGAACCCAAATTAAATAAAATAGTAATCCAGTAATCATATACGAAAACGGAACAATAGTAAAAAGGTAGTTTGTATATAGATAAGAGGTAAAGTATCCAATCATTACACTAAGCGCTACTATTACATAATTTGATACTATTTTCCCAGCTACATATGAAGTAACCGTAACAGGTCTTGTTAAAATAAAGGCTAACATACCGTTAGCTTTATCTGTTTGAATGGCACCCATCATAGAGATTACCAGAATCATAAGTCCGAGCTGATCAAACTGAGAACCCAAAGTACTCGCCAGTACTTCGCCTCCTTTTTGTGCTGCCATACTCGAATCGATGGTAATTCCCTGCCCTCCACCTAATGCTCCTAAAATGGATGGTAAGTAATGCGTTACTATTGGCTGTGTTGCTCCTAAAAATATAAAAACAATTGGTAGCCAAATGATCTTAAAATCACGTAACATTTGAACACATTCTTTTTTTATTAATATCATTGAGTTATTCATTTTTGCACCACCAATTTCAAGAAAATTTCTTCTAAAGTATCGCGGCTTACTTCAAATTTAACGAGGTCAACTTTATGCTCGAGGGCATTTTGCAGTAACATAATTTTATTTATTTCGATACTCTCAACCTTCACTTTGACTTTAAGTCCTATCACTTCTACATCCTTCACATACGGTAATTTTTTTACAACATCAATCCAATCTCGATCTTTAGCTGTAATTTCAATGATTAATTTATTTTCGCTATTGCGGTGTAAAAGCTCAGTAATTGTTGTATCTTCTATCTTTGTTCCATTTTTAATCATGACAAACCGTTCACAGATTTCTTCTGCATCACTTAATATATGGGTTGATAATAAAATGGTCGTATCTTTTTTTATTTCTTCAATCAGATTTAACACTTCCCTTCTACCTATTGGATCTAATGCAGATACCGGTTCATCCATGACAATAAGCGAAGGTTTATGTAGTAATGCTTGTGCAATACCGAGTCTTTGTTTCATTCCTCCAGAAAAGGTACTCACCTTTGACCCTTCTTCTCCACTTAATCCAACTTTCTCCAAAATTTCTGGTATCGACTTTGACAATTTCTCTTTTCTCACTCCAGAAAGTTGCCCCATAAACATAAGAGTTTCTCGCGCCGTCATCCAATGAAAAAAATTAGGGTATTGGGGTAAGTAGCCAATTTCCCTTTTCATTTTTGATATTTTTATCCCATTCAATAACACTTCACCAACATCTGGATTAATAATATCTGAAATCACTTTTATTAATGTAGATTTCCCTGCTCCATTTGGTCCGATTAACCCTACACATTCTCCTGATTGCAGTTCCATCGAGAAAGTATTGACAGCAATTTTTCCTTTAAATGATTTTGTTACATTTCTAATCTCTAATTTCATAATTTCTCACCGTCCTTTCTCCCTATAACAAAGTACAGAATAGGTCCCAATAAGTTAACAAAGATAATAATTAGCGTCCATACAAGTACATTTTTTCTTGTTTTTCTATTTCGGTATAAATCAATTAATGCAATGGAAACTAAAAG
The DNA here is from genome assembly GCF_019656175.1 of Bacillus sp. BML-BC051. Classification (NCBI taxonomy): domain Bacteria; kingdom Bacillati; phylum Bacillota; class Bacilli; order Caryophanales; family Bacillaceae; genus Bacillus; species Bacillus sp. BML-BC051. The sequence continues at coordinate 11,152 of NZ_BPLI01000063.1, read as the reverse complement.
TGCCCCGACTACAATAACCGGCAATAAGATTGGGAGAAACGCCATAATATCCATGTCTTTAAGATCATTCCATCCATAATGTAGTTGCATTTTTATCATTCCTTTCTAAACTCATTATCATTATTGATAATGATAAAATAAAAACGGATGGATTGCAATCATTATTCTCATTATTTATAATGAGAATAAAAAACAATACATAAGGTGATATAATGAGTAATAAAGTTGAAATTTTAATGCATCCGGTAAGAATGAAGATTTGCCAAGTATTAATGAGAAATAAAGAAGATGGACTAACACCATTAGAAATGGTAAAAATCATTAAAAATGTACCACAAGCAACACTATATAGACAGCTACAAACTATGGTTGATTCTGGTATCGTCCATGTAATTAACGAAAAAAAGGTGAAATCTGTTTCTGAAAAATATTACGCAATCAATGAAGAAGATGCAAAAATTGAAGGAAGTGAGTGGAAAGGATTATGTGATGATGAAAAGCTAAACTACATTTCTTATTATCAGTTATCACTTATGACACAATATCAAAGTTACCTTAAGAAATTAGAGGAACAAAACAGTCAAGAAGATAAGGCTACTTTTTCTGTTGTGGAATTAAAGCTCGATGAAGAACACTTTGGAAAATTTCAAAACGAACTTAACGAATTAATGATTAAGTACTATAATAGCCAAAGTAAAGGTGACGAAAAAGAGGCTCCGGTTCGGACTGTCGCTATTACAATTATTCCAGAAACGTAAACTACATACCCCTATTTTGCCTGTCTAACTTAGTGCATTCTTCTAAATAAACGTGAGCTACTCAACACTAACATGTTAAATAGCTCACTTTTTCAATCTAAATTAATACTTTTAATAAAATCAAAATGATTTTCATCAGCTAATTTATCGATATAACCCGTTATATACAGATTTGCTTTAGACACTTCTGTATTTTTAAATTCAGAATAAAAATCAGGAGAAAATGATACTTCCAAAACAACACTATCCCCAGGTTTAATATTTAATTTATTACCTTTCGCTAACACTTTAAATGGATTAGTTGTTTGACCAGATTTCGTTGGGGATTTAGGAAATGAAAACATAACATTATTTTGCGCAATAACATAATCGGTATTATTCGTCATTTTTATTTTATAAGATATTTCAGTGTTCGTATTTGTATTTTTAGAAAGTAATTCATACACTATTCCCTTTTCAATATCTGCTTGTTTAAAAGTAGTATTATTTTTACTAGAACAAGCACTCAAAATAAAAAACAAAAACAATATGATTATTCCACATTTTTTTTCATCGATTTATTACCACCTATTAGTAAACACTATATTCTCTTTGAATTGTCATACCATTTGAAACGTACGTAACACTAGTAGTACTAGTACTACTAACTGAAAATCCTGCAATCCCACCACTTACTCCACCTGAATTACTAACTGTTGTAAAAAATTTACCCGTTACTCCCAATGTCACACTAATCGTTGGATATGCCGTTGTCTTCCAAGAATTACTTTGTGCCCAAGTAGCAGAATATTTACCCGCAGAAAGAGAAGAACCAACAGTAGAGCTATTAATTTGTCTAAAAGATCCAGAAGAATAAATTTCAAAACTACCTTCTAAATCAGCTTTAAAACTAGAATTTCCAGAATAAGTTTGTGTCCAAGAAGCTTGTCTCCAAACAACATTACTACTAGCTGCAGCAGTAGGGTTTATTTTACTTAAACTTTGAACAGTTCTAGCAGAAACAAGTTTATCAGCTTCTTTATATGAGATATTTTCATTCTTTGCTACGTTTTTAACATATTGTTCTCTAGTAATATCAATAATTTTAACTCCAGGAATTTCCTCGTTTGATAATAAATTAATTGGTTTTTGTTGTTGTGTAATATCATTTGTAACTAGGGAATCCGCAGAAGCTGGAAAAGCTGATGTGCTTAACATAGCAATCATTAAAGAAGATCCAATAAACAATTTCGTTTTGTTCATTACAACACCCATTTTTCCCAAAATTAAGAATATTAACTACTATTTTACAACTGATATTATTTCAAATCAATAGTTATTTTGAATTCCCTTTGTGTTTTTTGGTGTAAATACTAAACATATATATGCTATAGTAGTACATTCGCAATAATCTTGCTCTTATTTTCTCTACTTGTATAATTATCTTATTTTTCAGTATATTAAAGGTAATCCCAAAATAACCTCGAATAATTGTAATACATATACATAAGGAGGTTGATCTATTTTGTTTCGTTCTTTTACAAATGGTTGCGTCGCCTTAGTGCAACGTTTCTTGCCAGAGCCGTTTATTTTATCATGTTTATTAACTGTTTTTGTTATCTTCTTCGGCATGTTTGCAACGCACCAAACGCCTGTAGAAATGATTAATCATTGGGGTAATGGAATTTGGGGACTACTCGCCTTTTCTATGCAAATGGCACTTGTACTCGTGACAGGATCTGCTTTAGCAAATGCTCCCCTCATTAAAAAAGGGTTAACGAAAGCGGCAAAACTACCGAAAACCAATGGACAAGGTATTATTGCCATTTCAATCGTAAGTTTACTAGGGGCATACATAAACTGGGGATTTGGTATTGTTGTATCTGTTTTATATGCAAAAGAAGTGGCACGGCAGCTGGAAGGATTAGATTATAGACTAGCCATTGCTTCTTCTTACTCTGGATTTCTCATTTGGCATGCGGGACTTTCTGCTTCTATTCCTCTTACGTTAGCAACTGGCGGTGAAACGTTAATTAAAACGACAGCTGGAAGTATTAAAGAAGCGATTCCAATAACAGAAACGCTATTCTCACCATACGCACTTGTACCAGTTATTATTTTTCTCGTTACGATGCCTCTCATTAATAAAGCGATGCATCCAGATGAAAAACATACGATAACGGTAGATCCTAGCGTATTCCATGAAGAAGCTGCCGCTCAAGAAGTAGGGAACAATACGTTCGCTGAAAAAATGGAAAATAGCATCATTATTACACTTTGCGTTGGATTGTTAGGTCTCATTTATATTTTCAATTACTTTTATACGAAAGGCTTTAACCTTACGCTAGACATCGTTATTTTTATGTTATTAATTGCTGGACTTATTTTCCACCGTACTCCGATTCAATATATTCGCGCTTTTTCAGACTCTACGAAAAGTGCTTCTGGTATTTTACTTCAATTTCCGTTTTATGCAGGAATTATGGGGATGATGATTGGAGCAAATAGTGAAGGACTTTCACTTGGAGGAGCTATTTCGAATTTCTTTATTAGCATTTCAAACGAAACGACTTTCCCGCTCTTTACTTTTTTAAGTGCTGGCATCGTTAATATTTTCGTTCCATCTGGTGGCGGTCAATGGGCTGTGCAAGCACCCATTATGATTCCAGCTGGCGCTGAACTTGGTGTACCTGCTGCAAAAACAGCAATGGCAATTGCATGGGGCGATGCTTGGACGAATTTGATTCAACCATTCTGGGCATTACCGGCATTAGCGATAGCTGGTTTAGGTGCTCGTGATATTATGGGATTTTGCGTTGTTAACTTACTATATGCAGGATTTATCATTAGTCTATGTTTCCTATTTATTTAAACGAAAAGCTAGTTTTATACTAGCTTTTTTACATAATAAATCACTCATTTCCCACGCAATTTATTACGACCTCCCACTCTATATCCGTAAGATATAACGCCTCAAATGCAAAAAAGTCTTCACATACTTTTTCAATTAAATGTGGATTGTTTTTAAGGAAATTCCACTGTAATGCTTTAGGAAGAAAATATGTATCATATTCTTTACTTCCTTTTACTACCTCATCCACTTCTCTTTCACAGATTCCTCTTATTAAATAATCATTTCTTAATTGAATCTGTATTTGTTGAAACATTTCACTACAGTTCTTCAATTGGACTAAGCAATTAATATATGTACGAAAAAGTTCGTTATCATAATTGCAACACTTTATTATACGTTCGATTTCATTCATAATGTACGAGCCTTTTCTTCTATTTGTAATAACCACTTTTCCAGCTTCTCTCGTTTACTCGTTTTCACAGATTGAAAAACAGATCGTTTTATATCGCGAATGCCGCAAAAACGTAACACACCTCTTTTCATCATAATCCAATCCGCTGATCTGTATAGTAGTGCGACGTACCATAACGGTGAATCTAACGTATTAATCACCCACGCTTTCTTCCCTTTCAATAATCCTTTCGGCAGGGCTCCTTCATATTTATAAGCAAATCCAGCAACGAAAATGCGATCGATAAACCCTTTTAAAATAGCAGGCATCCCCCACCACCATATCGGATATATAAAGAGAAGCGTATCTGCTTCTTCCACTAACGTTCTGTACCAAGCTGTCTCTTCTTCATTTACTAAATCACGTCTTTTCTTCTCTTCATTAAATACAAGGACTGGATCAAATTGTTCTTTATATAAATCAAGTACCGTAACCGAATGATCTGTTTCTTGTAATCCTTTTTGCACATGCTTTAAAATCGCCGCGTTAAAACTGGAAGGACTAGGATGAGCGTATACAATTAGTACATTCACTACAAAACAACTCCCTCTATAAGTTAAAGTTTCCCCTTCTTTAACATCTTCTCTACAATTTGCACGTTTTTTGAGCTTTGTAATAAACGGTTTAATACGGTTAGTAACTCTTCTTTTTCTAAATCTTTCAGTTTCTCTTTCACCGTACTCTCACCAGTGCCTTGAATATCATAAACAACTGCCGCCATATGTTTACAATAGTTTTCATATGGACATTCGCAGCTACTTTCTGTAAAGTCTTCAAGATCAATAATCACTTCATAGTTCCCTGCATTTCCAGTAACGAAAGCAAATATTTTCTTGTCTTGTATTTCAACATCCTCTACATGTCCCTCTTCATAATATTCATACCCTTTATCCATAATGTACTTAGGCATCCATTTCGTTATATCATGTAATAAGTAAGCGTACATAACAACACCTCTTCCTTTAATTCCCTTTTGACTTCCAAACCTGCGCATGTTATTCTAATAACTGTCAAATAGCAAGTCTATATGACAAAACGACTGACACCTATTCGGCGGAGGTGTCTCTTTTCATTTGCAGCCGATACGAAGTGCCTCTTTCAGGCACATTCAATCTTTGACACTACACACTCAACACCATTCCCTTGTATCAGGCTGCTTAAGCAGTCTTTTACTCTACATACTTCAAAAAAAAGAGAGCTTAGCTCCCTTTTCCCGCCTTATATAATACCCCTTTTTCAGTATAGAGATATTCATCAGCTAATGTAATTTTCCCATCCAGTTTCAGTTCATCTAATAGTCTTGATAAATAAAATTGATGTAACATCTTTTTCGTGAATTTTCCTTCATGATGCGAAACGATATGTTCTTGAATATCTAACAATGATATTGGCTTATCTTGCTCTATCATATATTCATAAACTGTACTACGCAGTTTTACGTATTTTTCGAGTGTCACAGTAATGCGCAACCCCTTTCTTCTTAATATAAATTTTCGTAATCGGTTTTTTTGCAACAAAAAAACCTCTCCGATAAGAAGAAGTTACGTATATATCTTCGTCTTATCTCCCAGAACAAATTTGTTCTGCTGGAATTAGCACCTGCATCGCGGTTGCTGGGTTTCATCGGGCCAGTCCCTCCACCTCTCTGGATAAGAAAATATTCACTTAATTCTTACTATACGTAATTTCATTTTAATTGTCAAACAAATATAACAAATAATATTTTATTCCTTACTGTTCATACTATACATATATGAATATGCAAGGAGGAATATGCAATGCACGAAAATGCTCGCGGATATGTACAAGATTCTTTTCAATCATTACAAGAAGCAAAACATTGTTTAGAAGCAGCACTACAGACTGTTGAAAAAGATTTTAATCGCGCACGTATTGAACAATCCCTTTATGCGATCGAACAAGCTATTCAACGTTGTGATTACACGGTTCACATTTTAGAACAAGATTGAAAAAACTTCCCATCATAAGGTGGGAAGTTTTTTCAAATGGCATACTTCATAATTATTGCCGTTATAATTAAAAAATATACAGAATTAGCAATTTCTAAAATACCTACTTTTATAATAGAAATCTTTTTACCGTACAACATAATTGCCCGAATGACACTCGGTATAAAAATAAGAGAGCACCACGGATTGATAGCAAATACGATGATTGTTAATAGAATATGATACCCCCATGATATAAAACGATACTTCGGGTTATTTTTCTCACGTATCATCGTTTTCACATAAAACGTACTTCCTAAAAAATATAAAAATGATATAAGCGCAATAAATAGTGCTGTTTTATCTATAAGTTTCATTGAAAAATAATAACTAACTAAACCACCAATACAAAAAACAATAATCGCACTAATGTCATTTAGTAACGCTCTTTCATTCTTTTGACAGGCGTAATACATATTTACTATAAATAATGGAATCATTACTGCTACGAATAAAAGAATGCGCCATTCATATAATAGAGAAATCATCCCAAATACGAAAGCGACGATAAAATATACAATTGCTGCATGTAAATACTCTTTTTTTCGTCTTTGCTTTATGTACGTAAGAAATGGATACGTAGCTAAATAGATAAAGAACCAAGCTAAAAATAATGGAATATGATACATAGTAGGTTTCCCAAGTATGATACTTAATAGAAATGGTATAACGAGCATGGCCCATGCACCGTGTTGCTTCGGAATAACTAACTTCATTAACTATACACCTCCCTTTTGAAAATAGTTCTCACATACTATTATACAAATAATTTTATATAATAGCCGACGTATATTGAATCGATTTTTTGACAATAAAAAATGCTCCTTACAATATGTAAGAAGCATGAAAGAGGCAAACGAATATGTAAGTCGCGACCCTACCTTATATGAATATGCTTTTCTATGCCATGTTATGCTTATCTAATATGCCATATTTCTTTTTGAATCTCGTAAGAATCGTAATCCAAGACGTACTAAATAATAGTAAGAAAATAACATTCGAAATTGCATGGCTCAAATCGAAATAAAAACTTGCAACATAGTACGCGACAACTGTTTCCCACGTTGCTTCCTGTATAAAACCGAGAAGCCCCCAGAAGTTCATAATCCAGCCAAATAAAAATCCAACAAATAATCCGTATAGGAGTCTTCCCCATAGCTTTTTCATTAAAAATGTATTACGTAATAATCCAGCTATAAAACCAATCATCCCCCATGAAAACATTTGCCACGGCGTCCACGGACCTTGTCCTAAAAAAATATTAGATACGATAGCCGCTGTTGCCCCGATCATAAAACCAGTTTCACTCCCAAACACGATCGCAGAAACGATAATGACAAAAGAAGTCGGTTGTACACTTGGTAAAAGAGAAAAAGGTACACGGCTAACTGCTGCAATTGCTGCTAACACAGCAACGAGAACAATTTCACGTGAAACAAACGCCTTTCTTTCAAAGCGGATATAGAAAGGTAACATAATAACAACTAATAAAAACAAACTACTTAACATGTAATAACCATCCATGATAAGTGTCGTAAAGAGTAATGTGCCTATTATAACTGCAAAAATACATATTATGAATGCAACATATCGTTTGGACACGCTTCGTACACATCCTCCCACGTTAATGCATATGGCAACTCTTTTCGAATGAATCGATTGATAGATGTTGTATAAAAGAAGTTTCCACTAAAAAACTCTTTCGGTGCATCATTCATAATAACTGCTCCGTCAAATAACATCATACATTGATCAACGTATTTTGCTGCAAACTCAATATCATGCGTTGCCATTACAATAGTTGTACCTTCTTGTTGTAACTTCCTAAATAGCTCTCCTACTCGTTCTTTTTTCCATGGATCTAGTCCCTTTGTCGGTTCGTCGAGTAATAATAAAGTTGGCTTTGATAATAACGTTGTACATAACGCAAGTAGTTGTTGCTCTCCCCCACTACAATCATGCGGATGGCGTTCTTTAAGCGAGTACAACCAAAACTTCTCCAACATATCTTCTGCTATTTCTTTTCCTTGTTCTCCGTATAATTCACGTGCACGTTCATACACTTCTTCCCACACTGTATCAAATGTAAAATGATAGTACGGATGTTGTGATACATACCCGATCCTTTTAAATCGTTCTTTCGAATCAATTTTATGTATCACTTTCCCATTCCACTTTACTTTCCCTCTTCTCGCTTTTTGCAATCCAGCTAAAATCGTTAACAGTGTAGACTTACCTGTACCATTTTTTCCAACGAGAGCTGCCCATTTTCCTTTTTCAATCGATACGGTTAAATCTCGTAAAATATGCGGACTATTTTTTTCATATTGGAACGAAATATGTTCTGCACTTAAAATGACTTCTCGCTTTTCACTTTGTGCTATTGGCTCATTCACATATGATATCTCTGAAGAATGATTCAGTTGCATTTGCGCTTCTCGCACTGTAAACGGAATATCTCTTGCATTCCACTCTAAAAACAATCTTGGAATTTGCGGAATAAATGGACGGAACTTTTCAACTTCCCACATGTTCGCTACAACCGTTTTAGGATTACCATCATATACGATTTGGCCATTATTCATACAAATAACGCGCGTAGCAAGTGGTATCACTTCATCTAAACGATGTTCACTTAAAACGATCGTAATGCCAAGTTCTTCGTTAATACGTTTTAACAATCCTAAAAATTCCTTCGCTGCAATTGGATCTAACTGCGCTGTTGGTTCATCTAATAATAATAGTTTTGGCTGCATAACTAGTACGGCAGCTAAATTGACAAGCTGCTTTTGCCCGCCAGATAACGTATGCACAGATTGGTGCAATAAATCTTGAAATCCTAAGAAGCTAATGAGCTCTGCTATTCGTTTTTGAATAATATATGATGGTAATCCAACATTCTCTAAAGAAAATGCTAATTCTTGAATGACCGTATCCATTACGAGCTGATTTTCTGGATTTTGAAATACCATGCCAATTTCTTGTGCAGATAATAAATCTGGTACTTCCTCTAATAAAACATCATCATAAAAAATTTCTCCTGAGCGTGTACCGATTGGAAGTAATTCCTTTTTAAAATGTTTTAATAAAGTCGTCTTCCCGGATCCTGATCCGCCGGCAAGTGTAATAAACTCTCCTTTTTGAATAGAAAGAGAAATATGCTGTAACGCATATTTGTTTTCATCAGCATATACAAATGATAAATTGTTTATTTCTGCATGCGCCACCATATCCACTCCCTTCCTTCCATTATAATCGGTAGACTAATAAACATCGTAAATACGACAAACATCATTCCATCGTATTGCTGAAATAGAATAGATTCGACTTTCGGATAAATGATTAACTTTCCTCCGCCATACGTACTACATACAATAGCAATTATAAGTAGAATACTTAAATAACTGAGCGTGTACCAGTCGCGTCTTTCCATTCTATACCGAATATATGTCGTACGCTTCGTCACACCAAATCCACGAGCTTGCATAGAATCTGCTGTTTGCAGCGCATCTTCTAACGAACAAATTAATAATACTTGCAGCAATTGCATACCGTTTTTCACTCGTTCTACAATTGAACCTGCATCTACTTGTACACCTTTCGTTTTTTGGACGAGTGTTATTTTCTGTAATCGCCTCATAAACAAAGGAACAAACCTCACTGTAATCATCGTTAACAATGCTACTTTCGGTGAAATTCTAGAAAATAAATATAAAAATTTATGACTTGAAATAATATCATTATACGAAGCAAACGTAAACATAATCGCAACTAGTAATAACCCCATTACTACTCCAAACATAATCGCCTCAAGCTTAATACGGCTATCCCCTAACCAAAATAACGTAGTTCGACCTCTATGCGTTAATAACGAATTAAATAAAATGACCATAAAAAAGAAAACGACTGTGCTCGGTAACATCTTTCTTATCTTTTCGCTATTCCCTTGCATCACATTTAAAATAACGATTAATAGTATTGCTCCAATTAAAAAAAGAGGATGAAGACACATCATACATAGTATCATCACCCCGATATAATAGAAAAAATTCACAAAAGGATGTAAAGAAGAAAAACTTATTTTCATAGTCCTTTACCGAATGCCTTTCTTATTTTAGTATACATACACCCATTCGATTGTATCTCCTGGCTTCACTGTAACTACACCCGCACTATAGTTTGGAAACGATCCGTTCAAACGATATTTCCATCCACTATTATCGTTTACATCTTTTTCATATAAATCATTAATACCTTTTACGTAAATATCACCTTTAGAACCCATTGCATCCACATCTAAACCTGTGCGCTGTAATACTTTATAAACAGTATCGCCTTCTTGTACATCCATTTTTTTCGCACCTAATAAGTACCCTTTATTACCTTTTACTGAGATAGTGACTTGTTTTGCTTGTGGTTTAGGTGGTTCTGGTACTGTATCTGGTTTAGGTGGCACTGGCTTTGGTACTGCCGGAGTCGGTATCGTTTTCTCCTCTTTATTCGGATCAACCTTTTGCTCCTGCTTCGGTGTTTCTTTCGGCTGATTCACAACCTTCGCTTCTTCTTTTACTTCTGGTGCTTTCGGTTGCTCTTGTTGTTTCTCTTCTTGTGCTTTTTGTTGTTCTGGTTGCTTAGTAGCGGCAGGCTGTTCCTGAGGTTTCTCTTCTTTCTTTACTTCCGGTTGTGCCTGCGGCTTTTCTTCTTTCGGCTTCTCTTCTACTTTTTGCTCTTGTTTCTCTTTCTGTTCTTCTTGCTTATTTTGCTCTTGTTCAGCTTGTTTTTCTTCCGGTTTCGCTTCATCTTTTTTCTCTTCTTGTTTTGCAACCTCTTCTTGCTTTGGTTCTACTTTCTTCTCAGGATTTACAGCTGCCTCTTCACATCCGGCAAGTAGCCCAAGTGAAAGCATTAAAGAAATCAACCACTTCATCTTACTCATGTTGTCTCTCACCTTTCATAATAAAGTGAAACTTTAATAAGTGGGGGGCTTTTCCACCCCCCACTTATTATTAGTTGAACCAATCGGGCTTTTACGGGCAGTTAATCTCCCCCTAACTTCCTCGCACTCGCTAACTTTTGAGTTGGGGGTCTTACTGCCCGTTAA
>NZ_BPLI01000062.1:0-55853 GCF_019656175.1 Bacillus sp. BML-BC051 | reverse complement strand
AGACTTACCTATCGACAATTTTAGGAAATGATTTAGCGGCGGGATTTTATCCAACACCACTAACAGAAGGGAATCATTTAATACAGTTATTACAAATGGAATCAGAGCGAGCTTATGCTTGCTTTGATCCATGTTGTGGAGAAGGTACAATTTTACGAAGTTTTGCAGATGCGGTGAAACAAGTTGGTATACAACTTGATACATATGGTGTGGAATTAGATGCAAATCGATATAACAAAGCAAAAGAGCAATTAGACGTAGTAATACGCTCTAGCTTTGAAAGTATGATGATTAGTCATGACTATTTTCCACTTATCTTTTTAAACCCACCGTATAATACAGAGCTTCGGACAGAAAAAAAGAAATCAGAGAAAATGGATTTTAACTTCTTAAAGCGTGCACACCATTATTTACAAGACGGTGGCATTATGGTGTATGTCATTCCATACGATCGTTTTGCTCGAGATGAAATTAGCTACTTTTTAGCTAAGAATTACGAGGAAATCGGGTTAATGCGTTTTGGTGATGAAAATGAAGAATTTGAGCAATTTAAACAATGTGTCTTTATTGGCCGTAAGCGTGCAGCTACGAAAAATGATACATATTTTAACGATCGATTCGCTAATTTTTGTGAGAATATGTCAGAACTAGATTTTGTTAGAGAACATGTAAATACATTAGCGCAAATGGTGAATCGTAAAAGTTGGACTATACCTACATTACGAAATCAAAATAAATTAATTTTCACATCTCGCGTAGATTATAAAGATGCTTATGAAGGTGTAGGTAAATCAGAGGGGATCTTAACATTAAAGAAACGCTTAAATAGAGGAAATGGTTACTCACTTCAAGCTGAGAAAACAGCTGCAGAGAGAGCAAAGATGCCAATTGCTTCTGGACAATTAGGACTATTGCTGATAACGGGTGTGGCAGATGGATTGCTTGGTGAAGGTGATACACTCCATGCTGTTCGTGGTTCTGAAAATGTGTTTTTTGAAACTTCATTCGAGAAACTGGAAACAACAACGAAAGAAGTTGTATTACAAAAACGCCGCGCGAAATTTATCATCGCAACACCAACTGGTGAAGTCAAAGAACTTGTCTAGGAAAGGAAGAGAGATATGTCTGTACTGTTAGGGATAGGAGCACTATACATTGTATGGGAGTTTAGCAATCGTATATTTCGTATTGCTATTGTACTTACAGTTATTTGTTTATGTGCTTCTCAATTAGGTGCAGGTACATCTTTGGAAGTATTAGAGCAATTCTCTGTTTTTCAAGGTGCCAGTGATATGCTCCATGCGGCTGAACAATCATTACCAGAGTGGAAACAGTTTATAGATTTTTAACCAATAAATTGAATGAGTAGGACATGAAACGTATCGAATAAGATGCGTTTTTTATTTTAGGAGGGAAACTTATGTTACAAGAAATAATTCAACAAGATACATTTGACCAGGAACAAACACCAGCGATGTTGCAATTGGAGACAGGCACTGCTTCACATTCAGCTTTCTGCTTTGCTATGGCAGTTAATCATAACAACCAAATGCAATTTGCAGTGTTAGGTGCGAATGACAGTACATTAAAGTCATTCAGAGCAGCCATATCAATGGGTACTAGTCGTTTGTATTTTGGAGAGGGGCAAAAAGAAGAATTACATTATGTATTAGGCAAAAAAATGAATGTAAATTCGAAAGGGCAATTTGAGTTTATAAATACACAAACAGTAAATAGAAAAAAGGCAATTATTGCGTTTTCTAAAGAATTAGAAGAAAAGTATATTGTGGCAATTGATGAAGCACCAGAAATGCAAGTAAGAGATTTCTTAATGGCTCCTCCATATGGTCTCCCAATTTTAGAAGAATGGGCGAAACCAATTTATGAAGAGATGTTAACAAGAAATTTGTTACAACCATTAAATGTGTATTTTGATAGAAATGAATTTACTTCTCTATCTATTGCGCAGGTAGCGTTAAAAGAGGAGGATTGTAAAGAGTTTTTATCAGAAATGATACGTACTGGAAAATGTCAATTCCCGCAAGAGGGTACAGGTGAAAAGATCAATGAAATTAATGATTTAAATGAATATCTATTGGAATATTCGCCTGTCATGCTTGATAAAGTAACAAAATTAGATGAGCCTTTACATCAACCGATGAAAGAACAGGCATTATCTCATTTTGATACATACCAAAGACCATTATTCCCTGTACAGGCACATGTAGCAACAGGTGCAGCAAAAGCATTACAAGTACAAAAAGGGATCATTATACAGGGGGAAATGTCGAGCGGAAAAAGTGCAATTATGACAGCGACAGTAGATGGATATTTCCATTTGACAGGACAAAAAGGATATCGTACCTGCGTATTTGTGCCACCGACTCTAACTGAGAAGTGGGCAAAAGAAGAAATACGACACTTAATACCAGACGCAGATGTACATCTGATTAAACGTACAGAGGATTTAATTCGCATTCATCAATCTTGGATCCAGGCAGGAAGACCAAAACCAGAAAAGCCAACCTTCTTTGTCATTAGTTTTACTACAATGCGAGGGGATTCTATTAAACAGATGCCATTACCTTATAAGCAAATTGCACTTTCCAAGAAATCGGAGGAAGAGGTGCAAAGATATTATAAGAATGGATACTATTGTCCAGATTGTGGTGCTAAGTTACGTAAAAAAACGTCTTCTATTATAGTTCAACAAGCTAATGGTGAACAGAAAGAAGTCTGCCAGTATAAAGATTTTACAGCAAGTGACTTAGATTCGAAAACAAATAAAAATAGTGTATGTGCTGATTGTAATTCAAACATTTGGAGTCCAAAAGTAAAAACGAAATATGCGAGTTTTAAAGATTGGACCAAATATGAAAATAAATTAGTACAAGCAATAAAAGAGGGAAATAAACCGCTGCAAAAACAACTAGAGCTAGAGAATCGTGTGAAGCCATATGATGCGAAACAATCAGGAAGAGCATATCGAAAGGTAGCTACTGTTGAGTATATTCGTAGAAAAATGAAACACTTCTTTGATGCTCTTATCGTTGATGAAGTTCACGAATGTGTGACACGTTACCTTATAAGTGTCGCTTAATTGATACGAAATAGGTGGCCTAAAAGTATTTTAGGTACAACTGATATACCGATGTCAGGAATGAAAGCCGTCATGTTGAGCTGAAACTGACAGTCTAATACTCCTGCATGCATTTATCTTGATAGAGATACATTGCGTTATGTATGAAACTAGGTGAAGTCGGCTGAATCTAATTCTAAAGCCACTCTTACAGAGAGGGTATGGTTAGAGATAGGCCGGGACGCTATAAAATACCTATGATGAGAATGTTCCATGGGGAACTGACGAAGACTGCGAATGTACGCGCCTATAGGACTAAAGAATGGGAAACCTTTCTTGCTACTTATGTAGTGTGAGATACCGATGAGTAAGATTATTCGTTATGAAAATCGGCATAGTCAACAAAGAGACTATAAGGCTCACAGGTGTAAAGCAGCCATCTAAGGGTATATGTAAAGCTAGGTATATTGGAACGTGGTAAGCAGCCAACTTCTATACCAAACACCTATCAGTGGGAAGTTCACTATAAGATTCAATAATGAATCGAAATGTGTTTATGGTTGTGAAAGTAGGGTCACAGTACCGTTGAAGCTATGGAAACATAGTGGAGGGATAGGCCCAAGTCTAGTTTTACTAATAGAAATTCGAGTTAGAGTTGTAGCTCATATTTCGGGTAAGAAGGTGAGTTGGAAATCACTTAGAGGAGCTGATTTCTACACCAATGAGCGCGATAGCAAATCGACATAAACAATACTACGATTTCACAGGAATACAGAATGATTTATTCCAAAGAAGTCGTGAGGGTACTAAGAATTTCAAGAACCTACTAGAGATTGTCATTTCGGATGAAAATATTTTATTAGCATATAGGCAAGTTAAATCAAACACCGGTTCAAAAACCCCGGGTACTGATGACAAAACAATTTGGGATCTTGCTAATACTAATCAAGATGAGTTCATTCATTATATGAGAGAACTAGTGTTAAACTACAAACCAAAATCGGTTAGACGTGTATGGATAGATAAAAATTACTCAAAAGGGAAAAGACCTTTAGGTATTGCTTGCATACAAGACAGAATCGTCCAACAAATGTTCCTGAACGTTCTGGAACCAATATGCGAAGGGAAATTCTACAATCATTCTTATGGTTTTAGGCCAACACGTACTACACGACATGCGGTTGCAAGAGTTCAAACATTAGTAAATATCAATAAATATCACTACACGGTTGATATTGATATAAAAGGTTTCTTTGATAATGTAAATCACTCCATTCTTCTTAAACAAGTCTGGAATATTGGCATAAGAGACAAACGAGTAATCGCTGTAATTAGCAAAATGCTTAAAGCACCGATTAAAGGAGAAGGTATACCAACAAAAGGCGTACCCCAAGGTGGAATTCTTTCACCACTGCTTTCTAACATTGTCCTCAATGACTTAGACCAATGGGTAGCCGATCAATGGGAATGCTTTGAAACGAGGTACCAATACTCCGTCAACTATTCCAAATACGTTAACCTTAGAAGAAATTCTAAACTTAAAGAAGGATTCTTAGTGAGGTACGCAGATGATTTTAGAATCATGACTAACACTCACGATTCAGCGGTTAAATGGTTTCATGCAGTAGTTGATTTTTTAAATAAAAGATTAAAGCTTGAAATCTCACCAAATAAATCAAAAATTATTAATCTTCGAAAGAAGTCTTCTTCCTTCTTAGGTTATAAATTTAAATCTGCTATCAAGGGAAACAAAAGGGTATTCTTCTCGCATATAGATGATGACAAACAAAAACAAATCATCACGAAATTAAAAGAAAGAATCTATGAGATACAAAAGCATCCTTCGGCCGGCAATGCAAATCTTTACAATTCAGTAGTATTAGGAGTCCAAAATAATTTCCAATATGCTACTCACATTGTTAAGGATATGAGCGACATTGAATATAGGGTTTTACGAACTCTTAACAACCGACTGAAAAAAATTGCATGGTATGGCAAGCCCAATGAACTTCCAGAGAAAGGGGCATACCTAAAGTTTTACAAAAATACACGTAAAACATACAGGGTAGCAGGTGTATATCTTTTTCCTATAGGACAGGTTACAACAAAGAATAATCTAAATTATTCACAGTCCATTAACCCCTATACAGATGAAAAAGTATTCGATTGGGACAAAGAACTTACCGAGCTGATGAAATCCAGACTTCCTAATAGAAGCATCGAATATATGGACAATAGACTATCCAAATATTCCGCACAAAAAGGGAAATGTTTTATTACTGGATTACCGCTTAAAGCAAGAGATGTTCACTGTCATCATAAGAAACCCACTTTCCTTGGTGGAACAGATGAGTTTCAGAATCTTATCATCGTTCATAAAGATATCCATACACTAATCCATGCATCACTAGAAGGCACCATACTAAGGTATGTTAATAGATTCCGATTGCACACAAAACAAATTGAGAAAATCAACCAACTCAGGAAGCTATGTAAACTCGAAAGAATTACTATTAGATAAAACTAGAGGGAACGCCGTATGAGCTGAAAGGTTCACGTACGGTGTGGAGCGGGGGAAAAGGTGGAGATTACTTCAAAACCTTACCTATCGCTATTAAAGAGTGAAACAGCACAAGGAACTGCTTTAGGAAGTTTAGCAAGGGTTTGTAAGAAAGTCGTAGCTGGAACAGGTACATTATTTGGTGGGCGCGCAAGCGACGTATTCTATACGTTATGGCGTCTGTTCCCTCAAAAAATGGTGAAAAGTGGGTTTGAATATAGTTCTTTAATGGAATGGAATGAAACCTATTGAAATATCGAGAGAACATATTACCATGATGGTGAGGTCACATCTAATATAGCTTCACGTGGAGCACAAGGTAATTTAGATAAAACCAAGGTCGTACCTGGTATTTCACCTTATGTGTTTACCCAATTTTTAATGGATACAACCATTAATGTGCGCTTAAAAGATGTGTGGCCAAATCCTGTGGAGTTAATTAATGTACCTACGATTCTTGTCGATATGTCGGAAGAACAAAAACAGGCTTATGAGCATATGAAAGAATCTTTTGAGAAGGCGATTGAAGGGGCGAAAGGTACACCAGATGTTGGGAAACTATGGCTCTCTTATATTCGTACAGGAAATTCGTATCCAGACAATATGAATCACTACCCAAACTATCACTTAGATAATGCGGAAAGAGAATTAGTTTGGTCCAACGAAGAATTCAGATTTGATGAGGATTGTATACAGCCGAAGGAGAAGAAGCTGCAAGAAATATTGCATACTGAAATCTCTGAAGGCCGTCCAGCCATCATTTATGTATCTGATACAGGATCTACAGTGAAAGAACGAGACATTCAGCCTCGTTTACAAAAGGTTGCAGAGCAAGTGCCTGGGGCAAAAGTAGCTATACTTCGTACGAATACAGTTACTCCGCCAAAGCGCAGTGCATGGTTAAAAGAGCAAGTAAATAGCGGTGTGAATGTTATCATCTGTTCACAAGAATTAGTTAAGGTAGGATTGGACTTGCTGGCGACGCCAACATTAATTTTCTACCAATTATCATTCAGCTTATTTACATTAAATCAGGCTGCAAGAAGACATTGGCGCATTGGTCAAACAAAGCAATGCAGAACTTTCTATCTTGGATATCGAGAAACATTCCAAGAACAGATGGCGCAATTAATTGCCCAAAAGAATAAAGCTGCTGAAGCAATGAATGGTGATGCAACAAGTGATGGACTGAATGCAATGCTTGGTGATACAGGAGATCTTCAGACGTTATTAATCCAAAATATTAAAAGCGGGAATCAATTAAAAGGTTCAACAGAAGAGTGGACACAGGCAGCATCGGAAGAATCTAAGCGAGTACTTGCAAATATCGGTAAAGTAATTACACCAGTGTTTGAATCAATTGAGATCCAATTTACAAACTGGGTGAAAACATTACCGAGTACATTTGACGTATCGTATATGGAAGATGCGAAATTTGTGCAAAAAGCCGTTGAATATATCCAAGAAGAAAAAGTTCCTGGCGTTGTAGTAAAGCAACGTAAACTTGAAATTGACGGGAATGTAGAAGATATCATACGTACTTTAACAACATTGAATGCCGATAAGCGTATGCTTGTACAAAAACAAGACATTACACTCTGGGATGAATTGATTGTGGAAGTAGATGGTTCTCAAAAGAAAGGAAAAGGAAAACAAAAAAATAAAGTAATTGAAGGACAATTTGAGTTTGATTTATTTGGTTAAACGAGAGGGGAAAGTCATGTTTACGAAACTTCTTATCGCACTAATTTGCTATATGGTTTATGTAGTTTGCAAAACCAAAAGAAACATGTTGATAGAAGAGAAGAAAAAAGAAAAAGGGCCAGAACCGGTGGAACGACCTGTTTATTGGTGTCCGAGAGAAAATAGACCTATTGGTAGGGAACAAGAACGTGTTACTGTTCCAACGAAAGAGATTACCTTAGAAAAGGATGTAGCCAATATATACGATTTAGTTGCTACATCTATTCGAATAAATGTAGGCGAAGAAGAAAAAGCGTTTGAGCAGGACAAGGAAGTTGCAAAAGAAGTGGAGTATGCTGAAGAATTTCATCATACTCCTGCTTCTGAAGCAGAATATGGAATTCCTTTTCCGAGCGATGAGGATATACCAGAGGAAGTATTTAAATATGAGGAGACGTTTTCGGAACTAAAACAGTTGCCAATCCCACTAGAAACAGAACAGAATCTACCTTTTCCACAAGGAGTATCAGAGGTAGAAGATATGAATCGGGTTGGGTGGACTGCAAAAGTAATAAGACGAGAACAAGGACTGACACGCGTACTGAATATGTCGGATAACAAGCGTTATTGGATTCATACAGAGGGAGAAATCTTACCAGAAAATCAACCGTTGTATTTAGAATTACAAATTGATTCACCGTATTCTTATACATTAGTTGAATGGAGTGATAGACAACTAGGGAATATATAAATTAATTTCCTAGTTGTATTTTTATAGACAGATAGTATGAATGCAGCATTTTTCCACTCATTTGTACAAGGATAAAACATTTTTTTATTTTTGTACAAATGAGTGGGACAGAATGATTCACCATATAAGAATATTCGACTATAATGAGACATTGTACGTCATTGTAATATTAAAATGTTTAAGATTAAGTGATTATAATCTTAAAACAGGAGAACTGAGAACTCTCCGCAATATTACAATGCTTAAAATAGATTAAATCCAAACATGAGGATTATATGAAGTAAAAAATATTTATGAGTTAAAAAAATAACAATTTTGAAAGGTGAATGTAAATGATTATTAATTCCCTAAGTAACAATGTAGTAGAAAAATTAGAACAAACGGTGCGCTATGAAAAGAAACAAGTTCAGGTATTACGTGTAAGTAAAAGTAGCTCAAATGTACATGCTTATATGATTTTTCCGGAATTCTCAGAGGTTAAAATTTCAAATACCGAACTGGATGAATATATAGAAAACCTGTCAACAAGCGTGAAGTATGTCATTGATCGTAAGTTGAGTCAACAAGAAATCGAAAAGCAAAATCATTCTTTCATTATGACGTGTGAAGTTGAGGAAGATGGTGTGATAGATGATGAAACTCTTCATTTTAATACGACTTATGTTAAACCACCAACAATTGCAAATAAAGTATTTAAATTAGTATGTGGATTAGGAAATCGTCTAGATAGCCTAAAAGAGTTACATATCACAGTACTAAATAATAATATTAATCGAATTGAAATTGAATTTTACAATGAAAATGAAACATACATTGCAGTAGAGAAGGAAGAAATTGCGAATGCTATTATGGGAGCATATACGAAAGCAAATATCTATTATGCAGCAGATCTTTATTATGTTGCGGAAGGAAATCAAATCAAATTAAAAAGCGTTAAACCGAAATTAGCGGGTGATGTGTGATGAAACAAGAAAAAGGGATGATTGGAGTCCTATGTACGCTTATTTTAATGATTTTACTACTTATACCCTTACAAGCGGCTCAAGCTTCTGTAAAACCAAGTTTTAATGAAGGAAAAGGGAGCGAACTTTCGTCGTCCTTTCAAAAGGGATTAAACAATCGAGCAAAAGCAACAGAGAAAGATGATTCATTTGGCTCATCAATCATACAAAAGATTGAAGGTATGTATGCACCGGCTTTTAAAGTAGGAGTAAATATCTTTTCTATTTCATTCGTATTAGGCGTTATTGTCATGGTTATGGCATTAATTACAAAGAATGGTCAATGGATGAAGTGGGCGACTGGGAGTATGATTTTCTCATTTATTAGCATGATGTCCATGAGACTAAGTGTGTACTTCTTATTTAGTTCCGATGTATTTTCGTTTATGAACATCTTTACGGATTTTTTAGACCTGTTTAAAGCAACAGCACTTATTTTCACACCATTTATGTTAATTGCAGGTAGTCGTTTAAGAAAGATTCATGAAAGTACGAAACAGCCTGAGTATTATCGTTGGTCTAACCGTGTCATAACAGGATCTTGTTTGCTGTGTATGTTAGCCGTACTCGCTCCATGGCTATTTGCTAATATGTAAAGAACCATATATAAAGATGGAAAAGGTACTGAATCTAAATTCAGTACCTTTTATCTACCCATTAGGTTACTTCTTTCATATTCCGCAAATGTTTCCTTAGTTATAGGAGATAATATGCCACTTAGATACACTGCTCTATATAAAAAATATTGTTCATCTTTAGTTTGAATGGTAAGAGTTCCGTGTTCCTCATTATAGGGAATAATTCGATCAATTTTTAGTTGTTTTTTGTCGCAAATGATTTCTTGTATTGTATAGAGATTATGTATTGTCAATCTTTCGATATACAGACAACTACGCTCTAACAGATAGAAAGTGAGTGCCATTTGTAGAATGAACACAACTTGTAGTAGAGCTGGTATGCCTGCAAAACTGACAAGGAAAATGGAAACTAAAATAATATTTAACTCGGAAAACCATTTCTCGTATTGTTTCATAGAAAGAATACTTGTCTTTGTTTGAAAGACTAGGAACCTCGTTATAAGGAACAGAATTGTAAATATCCCTTCATAACTAAGCAAAATATGCCACTCCGAATTAGAAAGTTCCATGGCTAAATATATGATGCTGGTTGAAATAAGAATTGGTACGAGGTGTACCAGGGTAAATACTATTGTATGTTCTAACATTCTTTTCTTATAGATGTGATTAGTCATTGAATCCAAGTTTTCTAACTCCTTCTGCAATTTTCATGATGACACCGCCAATAAGTAGATGGTATTCGCCTATGCCCTTTTCGTTCACATACCAGCACATATAGTGTCTGATGCCTTCTTTTGCTCCGTGATCATGTAAAGGGAAAGGAGAAGCATATTTTTCTGGGCAGTTATTATTAAAAGGAACTTGTTCTGCAAGAGTAAAGCGTTTTTTTGAGTCATTTACAATCCAACAACCAAAATCTATTGTTCCATACCACATTGCATCTTTATGAATCGGATCAATAGAAGGTTGTGCTGGATAATTTTCAGCTAACATTTGCGCTTTTTCTTCACGAAGTCGTTGATGTATATGTGAATTCAATGGATCTTCCGTTCCAATTTCATAGGTTTCTTCAAAGTTCCCACATTCATAAGGGATAAGGGGATTATTTGAATCAGCTGCTAATTGTAGACTGCAAGAATCTGATTTTGAAAGATAATATACGCAGTCTTTGCAGGTGAAAAAGTTAGAAAAAGCTGAATCTGTTTTTGGTTCTGGTTCTGTTTCTGTTACGGTATTATCTACTACAAGTTTTAACATATCTATCACAATCCTTTATAGGCTATTTCAAAATTTAATATAGACGTATCATATCATGCTTATTTTTAAATGTAAATATTTTCCATTTAAAAATACCCTAATTTATTTTGAAAGGAATGTTTGTTTTGAGAAGAAATCGGGAATATATTGCTTTGCGAAATTCTATTTTAATAGGTTGGCTGCTTACAATTATCGTTATAAGTCTATCTATCTATTTTTCATCTATCGTATATTTACTAATTGGATGTTTCATTTTATCGCTAAAATACGGATTAACGGGCACTGTAAAGAATGTGGAAAAGCGTTTGCCTACCTGGGCAAATTTTGGGGTTATTGAAAAACCAGTAAATCGAAGAGTGACAAGACCGTTTCCGTTTAGGGGCGGGCTCCTTCTTTCATTAGCCTTAGGATTTGTAGAGATGGTGATAAAGGGCTTATGTATCTCATATTTTATTTTAGGATTAGAAACGTATATCTATCGTCTAATGCGCAAAAACGTAAGAGTGTGAAAAGGAGGATTTTACAATGAAAGTATTGATATTCGAATTAATTCTCATTGCAATTCTAATTCCATTGAATATTGTTGTGAAAAAACATGTACCAAAATGGAAAGCGAAAGTTGGAGAAAAATTAGTGAAGCGTACATTGAGCAAATTGGATTCAGAAAAGTATTGCGTGTTACATGATGTTACGATTCATACTGAGTATGGTGATACAACGCAAATTGACCATATTGTTATCGCGGAAACCGGTGTATTTGTTATAGAGACGAAAAACTACGAAGGTTGGATCTGTGGAAATGAGAAATCTGCAAGGTGGACACAGAGTATTTTTAGAAAGAAATCTTCTTTTCAAAATCCATTTCGACAAAATTATAAACATATAAAAGCTATTGAATGGGTAATGGAACAACAACTGCCGACCATCTCTATTGCAGCGTTCCATCCAAAATGCAGTCTAAAAAGAGTAAATGTTCAATCTAATGATAAACATGTCCTGTATTATAACGAACTACAAAAATGTATTGAATTATATACTGAAGCGCAACTAACAAATGATGAGGTCCAGCACATCTACCAAACAATATTGCGAGCGAACATTATGGATAAGGATATTGAAAAGAAACATGTGAAATATTTACATAATAAGTTCGCTAAACAATAAGAAATGGGGAAAGAGAGACATGTTATATGTAATAGGGTTCATAGTAATCTCCATAGTATCTATTCGTCTTAACATGAAGTATTATAAGCTAAAAGGAAACCAAAAAGATTTTGAGATGAAAAAGAATGATTAAAAATATATTTTAGAAATAAAGGGTGTATTTTGAGATGTCTGATGGAGTAAATATTATCTGTGATTATATAAATTAAATTGAGTAAGAATATAAAAAGTGTTATAATTAACGTAAGTTAATATATTGATATTACGTTGCAAAAGGACACACCTACGCAGACCACTGCCATAGGTGTGTCCTTTTTTAATGAAATATTAAATAAGGAGGGAGATACGGTGGAAAGATTTAATATTATGCTTAATGGTTGTCTCTTTCTGATCGTGTTTTTGGTTTTAATAATTACAATATATCATTTTACCTTATTTATAGTAAAAAGGAATATGAATAAGATGAAAAAAGAAATTAAAGTTGAAGTAACAAAAGACTCCTATATTTATAATAATAAAGGTGAAGTTATACAGGGTTTAAAAGAAGGTGAGCAATTTGTTGTAAAGTTGAATAATGATACATGGAAGTTCATTTGTGGTGAGATAGTAGTAGCGGAATATAATTACTTTGGAAAAATAAAGATGCATGATGGATTTAAATTAATTTAGGGGAAATTGTTAATTGGTTTTAAATTTGAAATTTGTAGAAAAGGAGCGAATCAAAATGAAAAAAATCAAAAAACGTCAAAATAATTCTCTTGTTCTCGGGAAACCCGGGAAAGGTACAAAGGTCCATTTTTTTGAAGAAAGTAACTTTAAACCGGAGCTTGCACCAAAAGGAGCTAATTTAAAACATATTCAAATTAACGGTAATAATATAGTAGTTATGTCCTATTAAAAATCCGATAATATTCCAATCACCCTGAAAAGGAATAAGTGAGGTGTAACCAATTGATGAATCGTAGTTTGATATATTGGAATGTTGAAGAAATCGATAGAAATATAGTTTTAATTACTTTGAAGAAAAATATTACTGTAACTAAAAAAAGTGTCTTACAACTCTATCAAAGATGCTTAACAATAGGTGAGAGTAGTATACAAATACCTATTACACCACTAAAAGCAAAATTTCACCGGGATTTTTATTCTTTTTATAAAGAGTATGCTCGTAAGAGCGAGGTAGATAACTATATATATTATGAAGAAACAAAGGTTGATTTTAACGAATTAATTATTTTTTTACCTTTCCTCGGTGTTATAGATTGTGATTTTACCAAGGGAGTAATGTTTGGTTACCGAAATGAAAAGGATTTAACGAAACTGCTTAATTTGTTAGATAAATCCTATGCAACTTTTCTTAATGGAAAATTACATAATTAACTTTCGCATAAATCATAATTAATCCAATAGGAGGCAATAGAATGGATGCGCTACAAGAATTAATATCAAAACATAATTGGAATTTACAATGTTGGGAAGATAGATATAGTAGAGGCATATGGGCAGTGGTTGCACCTCATCCGAATCACACATATGAAGTAAGAGAGATTACAGATGGTGAAGGAAAATTGAGTACGGAATTAGGGTTTTATTTCTATAATGAAGGCTCTTGGCTCCCTGTTGCTAATGGAGATAACCTAAAGGATGTATTAATGAAGCTAGATGACAAAATTAAACCGATGATTGATAACACTATATGGAGAAGAAGTGTATATGACACTTTTCAACACTTCCTTGAAGAAAACTATAGTTATTATGAATTGGAAGGTGCTCTTAAAAATAAAGTAAAGGTTTTACTAAAACCAGAGGGACTATAAATAGATGTTAAATTGCGAGGAAAGTGAGGATGAAGAGTTAATGGCAACTGGGAAACATTTTTATAAACATTTAGATAAGGAACAATATTGTAATGTAAATATCGAATTAAATATGGAGCAATTGGCTCAAATGGTTTGTAAAACAAACTATGGACTACATCGTTTTATCTCTGAAGTAATCGATATAAAGAGAACAAGTAAATGGCAAGAAGATAAAGAGTTTGCGGACGGTTTAGAGAGTTTATTGAATAAAGGTTATTTTTAAAGCTAATTGTTATTGTAATTGAGGTTAAATAATATTTTTAAAAATCCATTCGAATGTAGTAGCAAATAATTAAAAGCTTTAAATATAGGAGATGTTTATAGTGGGATTACTTTTTCAATGTGAAGATTGCGGTAAGGAAAACAATATTTCCGATATTAAGGGCACATGTGGAAATTGTGATAATAACAAAATGAAAAATTTTAAAGTTATCATAACTAGTGGAGAGTTAAGAGGAATGAGTGGAATGTATACTCTATCTAAAGCAAAAGAAATATTAGAATCGGCATTGAATAAAGAAAAAATTTTAATAATAGATCCTAAGAGTAATATTAATATGATTTTTATACAGAAATGAGATGATATTTATTGAGTCACGGAACTTTTAAAAGAGTGATTGTATTTATGACAGTTGTTTTTATTATTACTATGGGAATTTCATTTATTCTTAAAATGTTTGGTTGGCTTTAGATTCGAATAAAAATTATTACTTTAATTTAAATATGAGTTGATAACATGGGGACGTTTACAGCATTTCGTGGAAAAGTAATCACTGATGATAGAAAGGTGTGATTTTTAGATGAATTGGAAAGTGAATGCAGGAGCAGTTTTGTTTGGGATCTGCTTGGTATTTGGTTTTGTTTGGTACAGTGAATACCAAGGTAATAAATTGGTGGATCATATGTTGCAGGAACAAAAGGAACACTTAAGTGGCGAAGATAAACAAGGAGTAGTATTAGGGAAAGAGGAAAAGGAAGAAGATCTTGAAATGGATACAACCTTTGATACGTCTTCTATGTTTGTACCGGGTATTAACATGAGTGTACCGATGACAACGACAAGTACAAGCGTTTCTGATGGTGAGAAAAGGTATTATCTAAAAGTAAATGTAGAGGAGAAAGAATATAAAGTGTCAGTTGAGAAAAGCTTGTATGAACATATAAATATTGGAGATAACATCGATGTTGTGGTCGGTGATAATATGATTAGAACAAAATAAGGATATTTTAATTCAATTAAAAAAACAAGAACGATACTTAGTTTGAACAAGGTGAACTTAATAATTACCCTATTGGAGCAATAATATTAATAAGTTTATTATTTGCTAGCAATCTTAGTCTTAATTTCTTTTATTTTATATATATATATAAATACTATGTACGAAACATACAAACATAGATAATGTGCTATAATAGAAATAATCCAATACTAAAAAATCATATTGCAAAAGGACACACCTACGCATAACCATAGCGTAGGTGTGTCCTTTTTTTGTTTAAGGAGGAAAAGTTATGGGGAAAACGCTATTTATTGCAGAAAAATCAAAAGTGGCCAATGAAATTATGAAATCGCCACGATTCCGTCACTCACAAAAGTACATTGGTAGCAAGCCTTATTATGGTTATTATGAAAATGATCATTATATTGTCAGTTGGTGCCGTGGACATTTGCTGGAACTAAAAAATCCGGAAGAGATGGATCCAGAGTATAAAATGTTTAAGTTAGAACATTTACCTTTAATTTATCAGCCAGCTTATAAAGTGATACAAGAAAATGCTGAACAATTACAAATCCTTGTTAAACTACTGCAACGTCCTGATGTTGACCATGCGGTGAACGTATGTGACGCGGACCGAGAGGGAGAGTTAATCTATAGGGAAGTGTACGAATATGCAGGTGTGAATAAAAAGCAATCTCGCGTATTTAAATCCTCTTTTGAAGCTGCAGAACTTGAAGCAGCTCTCAATCGATTAGAAAGCGCATCTAAATACGATGGACTGGCGTATTCTGCTAAAGCAAGGCAGTATCTGGATTATCTATTAGGGATGAATATAACCAGGGGATGTACCACAAAATTAGCACAAAATAAATTCTTATTGTCATCTGGCCGTGTACAAATGTGTTTATTAAATGAGATACGCCAACGCGAATTAGCAATTGAAAACTATAGAGAGCAATCTTATTATCATCTGCAGCTAATAACAGATTTAGGACTTACACCGGTTATGAAAACAGAAGATCAAGTGTTAAACCCATCGCCATTAAGAAGTTTGGGAGAAAATTTGAAAGGGCAATATCTTGTAGTAGAAGAATTTAAAGAGGGAACCAGGAAGAAAAATCCTAAATTGCTATATAACTTAACAGATCTGTATAAAGATGCCCATGCGCAATTGCAAATTAATGCTGAAACTGCAAAAAAACATATTCAGAACTTGTATGAAGAAGGGTTTATTACATATCCTCGTTCATCTTCTAGGCATTTGCCTACAGAGCAAGTAGAGCGTGTAAAAGGTGTTATGCAGGCACTAGCTAAGAGTCAGTATTCTTTACTGGTACAATCCGTAGATATTGAAGCAATTGATGTGAAACATAAAACATTCAACGATGAGCTTGTATCAAGTCATTTTGCTATTATACCTACGACTAAACAATATCAAGAGGAAGGTCGTCCAGAGATTGAAAAACAACTATATAGCCTCGTAGTAAAACGTTTTGTGGGTAATTTCATGCGTCCTGCAGTATACCTGGTAAGAGAAGTATTACTTATTGACGCGATGGGAAATATCTATCAAACAAAAGAAAGTGTACTTCGAGAAAAAGGATTTCTAGAAGTGTTTCAAGAGGAAGTAGAGGAAGAAAGTGTGGAAGTATTTAAAATTCCTATTATGCAGAAAGGACAGGAACTTCAAATCTGCGATTTTGAATTACTAGAATCCAAAACAAAGAAACCTGCTCTACACACAGAAAGCTCCATTCTGACCTTTATGGAAACAGCAGGACGTAAAATAGACGATGAACATTTAAAGGAATTAATGAAGGGGAAAAGAATTGGAACCGTTGCAACCGAAGCAACCTTTATTCCAGCTTTACATGAGAAGAACTATATAGCCATTGAAAAAGGGAAAATTACTACGACTCCAATTGGACGTGCCTTTATTGAACAATTTCCTGTTCAACAAATTAAAGATCCACTATACACAGCTGAAATGGAAGGAATGATACACCGTATTGAAAAGAATGAAATGAGTTATGAAGACTTCATTGCCCAAACAAATACATTTGTACAAAAAATAGCACAAGAGATTATAAGAATACCTGACACGGTTTCGCACAATCTAATAGAGACCTGGAAGCAACAAATAGAAGTATGCCAATGTCCTTGTGGAAATGGAATAATTTTAGATAGAGGGAAATTTTTCGGGTGTAGCAATCATCCAAACTGTAACATTGGATTACCCAAAAGAATAAAAGAAAAAACGATTCCTGCAGCACAAATTAAAAAACTGTTTGAAGAAAATAAAACGGACATTATAAAAGGATTTAAATCTAATGGCAAAGAATTTTCTGCTTATTTAGCATTCGTTAACGGTGAAGTCAGCTTTAATTTGCCTTCAGTTGAAGAATTATCGCTAGGTCAGTGTCCAAAGTGTCAAAAAGGACAAATCCTAAACCGTAAAACGTTTTTTGGGTGCTCAGAATATCAAAACGGATGCGATTTTATGTTGCCGGCTAAAATTAAAGGAAAGAAATTATCCGATAGCCAGATTAAAAAACTAGTGAATAACAATGTAACAGACTTCATTAGTGGTTTTAGTGGAGAAAAAGGAGAATTCACAGCTGCGATTCGATTAAACCCGGACCTTAGTATTTGTTTTGAATTTCCAACTGCAGAGGATCGTACAGTAGGTAAATGCCCATTATGCCAGAGTAGAGTCATAATAGGGAAAACAAACTATCTATGCGAACAGTACAAGAAGGGCTGTGATTTCATTGTTTCAGGAATGATACTTGAAAAAAGAATTACAGCTAGTCAAATCAAGAAATTATTAGAAAAGAATATGACGGATACAATAAAAGGATTCATATCGAAAAAAACAGGAAAATCATTCGATGCGAAATTAACATATGACTCTACACAGAAGAGAGTCACGTTTATATATGAGAAGAAGAAATAATATCGCAAAATCTTAAATTTCATATATAAAATTAATAAGAAATATGATATGATGAAAGTAACAAAATACTTCTAAAACTATCTTGCAAAAGGACACACCTACGCATATATATGCCATAGGTGTGTCCTTTTTTATTTGTTTTTGAGATGCAGCTATTTACGAATTTTGATTAGGAGGAAGAAATTTCGATATGAAAATATGGATTAAGGCTATTTGTTTAACATCATTCGTACTTCAAATGGCAGCATGTAGCAATTCGACACAAATAAATAATGAATCAAGACCTGCCCAAGCAGTACAAAACGGGATACAACAGCACATGGAAGGGAAAGGTATTGTTGATGTTCCAGAAGCTTATAAGGGAAAAATAAAAGACTTAGAGACTGTTAAAGGGAAGGTATTACATATAAAGGACGGAGATACGATAGACGTGAACGTAAAGAGGCAGAAACAGACGGTACGGTTACTGTTATTGGATACTCCTGAGTCTGTATCTCAAAAAATCCCACCACAAAAGATGGGAAAAGAAGCCTCTTCCTTTTTAAAGAAACAACTAGAAGGGAAAAGTGTAACTTTGGTTTATGATCGGGGACAAAAAGAAGACAAATACGGTAGGAAATTGGCTTATGTATTTTGTAACGGAATACATATTAATGAATTAATGGTCAAGTCTGGTTATGGGATTATAGCCTATATCTCTAGACTTAATACTACATTTCTACCTGAAATGCTAGAAGCAGAAAAAGAAGCAAAAGAATTAAAGGCTGGTGTGTGGGGCATTAAAGGATTTGTAGATGAAAAGAATCGGCATTATAACCGTAATGATGCAGCTTAATATCAATACTTATTCCAAAAGGAGGTTTCTTGAATGAATGGGAACAAAAGAAACATGCTCTTATCTTTTTTTATTTCTACTTTTTTTATTTTTTTGAGTCTATTTCCATTTAGCGGTAATGAATTTGTATATGTTATTGCAAAAATTGGAGCTGCAGCCGGTGTAATAAATATTGTGATGATGAGTGTGGTCTTGTATTTTCAAAGCAAAAAAATGAGACACCTCTTAAATTAATACGGCAAAAACGCTTGTTTTCCTTACTCGTATACAAAAGAAAGGGGTAAGGAAAACCGAAAGGGGCATTTTTTAGATGAGTCAAATTCCAGGGTTTTTGAAGTTCGTTTTAGCAAAGGAAAGACGATATGTATATTTGGCTGTAGCAGAAAAGAAAAACAAACGAGTGAAAACACATATTGTATATAGATTCGGTCCACTAGAAACAGCATTAGAAACTATGTACGGAATGCGTGATGATTTTGAGAATTGCTTTCCACCAGAGTTGAAAGATAAGGGGTATGACTGGGAAGATCTAAATGATTGGATACTATCCATTGAAACCGGTTATTCCAAATACGGAAATAAATTAGTGACATTCTAAATAGATAATTGAGATAATATTGCATCCTTATTATAAAACCTTCAATACAATTAAAATCGTGTGAGGAGAACATAAAATGGAATGGATTCGTAAGTACCACATTGCAATTGCTTGGATGATAGCTACTAGTGCAATGCTAATTAGTTTATTTTTTAGTGAATGGATGAAGCTGCCGCCATGTGATTTATGCTGGTACCAAAGAATGGCCATGTATCCATTAGTATTAATATTGGGGATAGGAATGTATAGAAAAGATCCGCGCGTCAGCATGTATGCATTTCCATTTACGTGTATCGGTTTAATATTATCTGTATATCAAATTACAATACAAGCATTTCCTATTAATGAGATGAAGATTTGTTCAGTAGGAGTTTCATGTACAGAAGATTACTTAAATTTATTCGGTTTCATTTCGATACCTATGCTATCTTTTATTGGATTTTTAGTCATCATAATACTTATATATATTGAATCTGATAGAGAGACAAAAGAATAAACATTATAGTGGTTATGAACAATGTACTCAAGTAAACACAACATACTTAAAAATAGATAATTAAAATAAAACAAAATTATAAAAGGAGAAATTAAAATGACAACTATTCAAGCAAGTAATGAAATGTACAAAATCCCAGAGGCGGATGTAGAATTATTAAAGATTATGGCCCATCCAGTTAGGTTACAAATTGTGAAGGAGCTAGAACACCGCAAAATTTGTAATGTAACACAATTAACAGAGCTATTAGATGTCCCTCAATCAACTGTATCTCAGCACTTATCTAAGATGCGTGGCAAGATTCTCCGCTCGGAAAGAAGAGGGTTAGAGATGTACTATCATATTGCAAATTCCAAAGCATGTCAGATTGTTAGTGTACTAGGTTTATAAATACCTCAAATTAAATAGCGGATTATGAAATTAAAAATAAAATAAGGGCAGCCTAGCATAGCTGCCCTTATTTTATTTGTGATTTTGCATATATTTGTGCGCATTTAGTATAGCAAACATTATTCTTTGCTTTCAACCTTCAATATTTTTTGTTTCTCAATATGTTTAGTATGCTTTTATTTTATAATAAACTTAATTCTTTTTATTTATCTATATTTCCTGGGGTGAATCCTTTTATTAAGGATTCCTTTTTTGTTTTTACCACTTTTTAAATTAAAAAAATTCAATTTTAAGCAGATTTATATTTATAAAGAAACCGTTGAAATAGCTTGTTTATAAAGGAATTGTTGCTTTCCGTTACTGGAGACTAGCACTGAAAATTTATCAACAGCAATAATAATGCCAGGTACTCTTACTCCGTTTATTAAAAATATTGTTACTAGTCTTTGTTCCTCTATTAATTTTTTATAGAAATCTTCTTGTGTATGCATTAATAGTTAATTCCTCTCTTAAAATTTTAAGCTCCCTTTTATGGATGCAAAAGGAACCAGTTACTTTTAATTTCTATATTAAGATTCTGAAATGATTGTATTTTGTAATTTTATAATAGGGATCCCCATATAAAAATAAAAGTCCTCACAATGAAGTGAAGACCCTTGTTTTTTATCATCCGCCAGTATGGCCGTGAGCATATTGTACAATTTTTTCCTCACTAAGCGCTTTCTGTGTATCAGTTGCATGGCTAGAATTCAAAATAAATGTGAATGCAGCTGTAATCCCGATTAAGCTAAAAATTACTTTTCTCATTTTAAAGCCTCCTTCTCAAAGTTTTTTTCTTCGGCTTGATGGCTAAGGTAAAAATAATCACTTGCTTTTGAACGGTTATTCTCTTGATGGAATAAAACTGCTAATTTTTTAGCGTATTCTTGTACGTACTCATGTAGGTTTTCTCTCTCAAAATAAGAGATTCCTGTTTTAATTGTCTTTTCTAATTCGTCAGCGGTTACTTTTTGATTTAACTTTTCTAAAATCCAAAAGTGATGTTCGTACTCTTCATTTTTAAGCTCTTTACAAACTTCTAATCCTTTATCTATAAGGTTAGAAGTTTCCTCTGAATCTCCCATTTCCATATGCTCTCTAGCCTTAATAAAGATTGCTTTATAGTCTTTAGGGAGTTCTTGTATTACTTCAGATAAGTATCGTATTGCTAGTTCAGATAAATTTTGGCCAGCATACATTAATCCTAAGTTGTGACGAACAAACGTAATAAATTTTTCTTCACCTGATTTTTTAAATGTATTAATAGCTGTAATAAAGTGTTCTTCAGCTTCTTCAAATTGTTTTAAGTGTGTACAAGCTAAACCAATTAAATTATCACATAACGCAATAGTAGCCTCATATCCTGCATGCTTTTTAAAAATCTCTTTTGCCTTAGTTGCTTCTTTGATAGCCGCCAATGGCTTATAGATATGATAATGGAAAGTGGATAGTTTGAAATAAAATTCTCCATGTTCAACTTCATCCGGGATATGGTTTAATAGTTCTTCAGCTTTGTTGTAATGTTCTTTCGCACTTGTAAAGTTACCTGTAATATTTGAATGAATAGCTTTAAAGAAATGGTAGTAGTACGATAAAAACTGATCTGCAGGCACCTCTAATGATTCAACCTTATCAAAACTGTCTTTTCCAATGCTTAAACTATCAACCATATATTGATGACGAAAATCTAAAAGAGAATAGTATAAAAGCAGGTTTTGGTCCTCTTCAATATTGTGTATTTTTTGATCAATTTCAACTTTTAATTTATGCGCCTTTCCAATATGTCTGGCACGAATCTCTATATACCAGTCATTTAACATTTTTGTGATTTGCTCATTACCCTTTATCGAAGCAATCATTATATATTCCCCCATCCTATAGAGTATCCTATTTATTACCATCATAGCAGAAAAGCAGGATATATTATGTAATTTTAATTTATTTATCAATAAAATTCTGAAAAAAAAGTTAATTCACTCATCGCTCAAAAAACAACAATAAACTTCATTAAGTTTATTGTTGTTTTTCGTATATATAAAATATATAATTTATATATATATTATTCTAAAATTAATACTCTGAAAGGGGGAGTGCCGAGATGAATATTAATAAGCTATAAGTGAAGAAGAAGGAATTCAACTCAGTAAAGAAAGAATTGTAGAAGTAAGAGAGAAGTGATTTTCATAACTGGGAAGGGATAAATATAATGCATAAATCTAATGAAAAAACCAATGCAAATGTTATAGTGTGTTTTTTTATAACTATTATTACGATTATAATTGTGTGGTTTATTTTTCCGGCAATACAGTCAGCTATGACAGAATATGAAATTGAAGAAGAGACAGTAAAAAAAGGAAGGTTAGTACAGGCGAAGGTTATCGATAAAAAATTTATTGAAGGCGATCCTGGAAATCCTCTTATGGGTGATACAGGTTCTCCAGACAAACATCTTATTACATTATATACGAATGAAAAGATGCGAATTATAGACGTGAAAAGTGATGTTTTTAACCAAATTGATGTAGGTAATGAAATAAAGGCTTATGAATATAAAGAACGCATAACAATAGAACAAGAAAAGAGAAAAAGTGGTTGGGATTAAGGGCAACTGCTCCAAGTGAATATGAAAATTTCACCTTTATTTAGTTAAGGGGGGATAGAAAAATTGAACGGTGATTTTTCGTGATTACATATATAATACATAATATAATGATATAATGTATTATATAAAAACCTAATACGTTTAGTTTACATAAATTGAAATGGGGTTGAACAAGAATGAAAAAGAGTTTACTTGAAAAGATTTTAAGTGCATTATCAAATAATATACCCGCTAAGGGGCTTTCAAATTACTTATACCAACAAATTCAACAGTTAACATCACAAAAGGATATTGAAGCCTTTTCAGCTAATTTACAAGAACGAGTCAAGAATATTGAGTCAGCATCTCAATTCGAATTAGTGAATTTAGGCACAGCACTATATGCAGCGTTCTCAGCTGATAGAGAGTATAAAAAAGGTTGGATCGTAGATGCTTATTGGGAAGTGTATAATAAATGTAATTCAGCCAATCAAGCTGTATTAACTGGTGTTTCAGGCTGGTAAGTTTTTTTATCACTGAGTAATAAATTCAACAGTATAAAAACAGGATACTTCTTTAAGGAAGTATCCTGTTTTTATTCAAATTGTCTTTTTTCTAATCGATCAATGGCTTCGCGTTTCTTCTCGTTATTAATATTAGTATAAATACTAGTAACTTCAACAGAGGTATGGCCAAGTTGATCGCGTAATAATACTAGATCCTTATTTTCTTTATAATGATTTGTAGCATAGGTATGTCGTAGTTTATGAGGACTGCGTTTTTCATCAAATGCACTTGTATATTTATCTACTAAATTTTGTATGGCACGGACAGAAAGCTGGGTGTATTTTCCTTGGTACCTTGTTACAAACATAATTTCTTCTTCTGGAGGACAACCATACCTTTCTTGGCGTACTTTCAAATACTCTTGTACATCATCTAGACTGGATTGAGTAGCAAGTATGGATGATTTTTTATTCCCTTTACGAATCACTTTGATAGTTTTTTGGCGGAAATTAACGCTAGATAGGCTAAGACTTGCTAATTCTGATACACGTAGCCCTGTACCTAAAATAAGGCTAATTAAGGCAATATCACGTTCTTTGTCACGTAAAAAGTAATTGTATTTACGAGTAGAAGTTTCTTTCAGAATAAATTCATAATCGTTTGCTAGAAAGCGCAGGAATGCAGCATCATCATTATTATTAAATATCATATTCGCTACATCATCTGCTCTTGCTGCAGCATCTATTTTTTCTTTATGTAATTCTATTTTATCCATTACATTTCGTGAAAGATAGCTATTCCCATATTCATCTTCAGTTTTTTGTGAAAGGTATTTAAAAAGAGATTTTAAAGCCGAAAAGGTCCTGTTAATTGCTTTGATTTCAATACCTTCACTCTTAAGGTACATATGAAATCGATTCACTTCATTTAAAGGTAGGCTTTCTAACAATTCAATTGGAATTTCATGTATTTCAGTTGCGACATTTCCATTTATGACCGCTATTCGTTTCTCAATCATCCATTTAAAAAACTTTTCAAATTCTGTTATATATCCATATAAAGTAGCAGGGGAGAGCATTGCTTTCATTTCTATATATTCTACTACATACCAGGGCATATTTTTTTTGTGCTTTTCGACAAGTGATTTAAAGCGTTCTTTTTCTTTGTTACTCATTTTATACACCTCTAATACTTTGGAGTATTATACTGATTTACTTTTGGGAAATTCCCAATTAGATTTTTTTAATTCGGGATGAATTTTTTGAATAATTAATTCTGCTTTCATCATTATCTCTTCAAAACTCTCCGTTAAAAAGTCAAACTTCCATTTATATAGGGAGTTATATACTCTAGGTATTGATTGCCTACGAGCAATATTTCCCTTAATTTGGGGATTTTTAGATACTATTGAAATAATATTTGATTTTAATTGATGTAATTCTTGACTTGAAAGATACCCTTCCGTTGGTAATTTAACTTTTAAAATAAGATCTTGATAATTAAATTCCCAATAGAATGTTATTTTTTTATTAGAAATGGTTTTATCTAACCATCCTGGTTCCCAATTCATAATTGGATTATTATTACCACTGTAAATATTCCAGGCTATTTCGTTTTTTGAATTGGATTTTAGATGTTTGTAAAGGTAATAAAAAGCAGTGAAATGCGTACGATACCCGTTCTTGCGCCAAGAATCTTTATCTTTAATATTAGTTAAAGTAGGAAGTAAGTTCTTAATGGTTTTACCTTTTTTTAACTCGACTTGCAAAGAGTCCATCCAATCCCTGTATATATAGTGCTCACTATCAATGTTATTAAAGGCAGACATGATATCATTTAAGCAAAAAGTATTAAAGTGCTTATGTTTTGGAATCTGACAAATTTGAGAAGATCCAAACAGGAAAAGAATAAATATAGCATCTTCGCTGCTGTGAAAACCATCGTAGGTTGCAGTAAGTTGGTCTTTTTTGGCTATAGTGTCAACTTTCATTTCGATTACTATATATTTTAGGTCACCATTATTTAGTGTTATTTCAATAACAAGATCCACTCTTTTTCCACTTCCGATAGAAAATTCGGGTTTACACTCTATAAAATCAATATCCGAACTTTTGAAAGGGGGGAGGATGCCACACATTTTATATAAATTGCGAAGCACATTTGATTTTTCGTTGTGATCAATCAATTCATTGCTTGAGTCTAACAACCATTTTATAGCACCTGTATGAACTTTTTCAAACTGATACCCTACAATATCTACAAAATTAGATCTCACAGTAAAAAACATCCTTTCATAGTGGGAAATTTGATTATATACGAAGAATAAAAAAACAGCTATCTATTCTTCACGTTAAATACAATTTTAACGAACAAATGTTCTTGTCGTTTTGAAATCATATTCTATTTACTAATTCGCTTGAAAATTTCATTATGGATGATTCATACGTCATTCATACTATA
This sequence comes from Bacillus sp. BML-BC051, assembly GCF_019656175.1. Classification (NCBI taxonomy): domain Bacteria; kingdom Bacillati; phylum Bacillota; class Bacilli; order Caryophanales; family Bacillaceae; genus Bacillus; species Bacillus sp. BML-BC051. The sequence goes on along the minus strand of NZ_BPLI01000062.1, from coordinate 29,839 downwards.
ACATTTACAAACTATTATTTAGTGTTGGGAAAGTAGGACTCTGTACTATAAGGCACTCTTGTATTCATTACCTGATAAATGGTTAACTGATCAGCTAATATTTGTTTTTCACTGGCATGGTATTCTTTAAATACTTGTAGTAAATTGAAGTAGACGGGTGTTTCTTCATAATATAATTCATTGTATGCTTCAATAAGATCTTCGAAATTATACTTCAAACCTTTACTGAAACATACTTTTTCATGTTTAAAACGAGGTTCCTCAAAGTAATCTTTTATTTCATTCCAAGCTGTCTCAATGTCTTTTCCGTCTCGTATTCTAGGAATCATTAAACCACAGAATAGTTGTACAAATGTTTCTGCTTGCAAATATCTTTTTTCTACTTTTTTTGTTTTTTCTTTCATAAAAGGAATTTTCATATTAATTCTCCTCAACTTATAATAAATGACAATAACATCATAACATATAAATAAGACAATACCAACTGTTCGTTAAATCGGAATTTAACGAACAGTTGAGGAAATGTGAGTTAAACTCCCCTCCTATCTTAATGTACTGTACAAAGGCATGAAACTCTAAACTCTCATTTTTGGGACTAGCTTGGGCCAAGAAAATCCAAACTAAAGTTTTATAGATTTACAGAACTAAATACATGTGATCTTGTGTGAACGTATATGTTTAAATACTACGTTACTTTTATTTATAAAAAAGGCATCCTAAGATGCCTATCTATTCTGTAACAAATTTAAATACATAGTACATAAAAAATAGACAAGATAGATAGGCTAGCCTGCCAGCAACGGATTCTCTCATAAATTTCATAAGTATGACTTTGACAAGCAATGCTAAGAATAACGGTATAAATAGTACCATAGCAAGTTTGATCGCTATGTCATTCATTATTGGATTAAATGGTTCGAAATTAATTATAATATTCACTTACCTTTCTCTTATCGTTCTATTTAAAGAATAAAATTATACAAATAAACTCGCTAAAAAGATACCATAAGGTTCCTTCCTCCAACTGAACAATCTTAATTTTAACCGGTTCTTTTGCAAATATAAGACGCATTTCAGGGAACAATCAGGATTCCTACCGAAATTGTTCTTTTTTGTCATATGCATGGCTTCTACTCCTATATAATATTATCCTTTATAACAAAAAAGCACTGCTATGATTTCTAGGAGTATTGAAAATGTTCTATCGTACTAAATTCACTTTATAAATAGAACATATAATAAAAGACCTTGCTACACAAAATAGCAAGGTCTAGATATAGTAAAATAAGCACCTTAGAGATTTATAGGTGCTTTTATTTAAATTCATTTCCACAAAATAAAATGTAAAAAACTAAAAAAGCAAAAAGGACACTTTTTTAGTTTTTTAGCTTCCCAGCACAAATTTGAAAAAAGATTTCAAGCTATCCTTCACTATCTTTAAATTTTCCTCTTAAATTCTTCTCAAAGATAACCCTATTATCTTCCATCTTATTATAAGTTTGAAATAAAGCTTCTCTTTTCTTTTTTCTTACCCTTGGTTCTGGAGGATAACATGACGGACATTTTGCAGCCCCTTCATGTCTAGCTTTGACCATTGCTTTATATTCATGTCCACACTTACCACAAATCCACCATGCTCTTTCGTTACATCTGGTAGATGTCTCCTCTGGTGTTGTTACACCATATACTTCTTTATTCTTTGTAGGATGCCATTCTTTTGCTATTTCTGGGTTATGAAGAGCAATTGACTGTTGATACTTTTCACAAGTTCTACATCCCTTACCATTTTTCACTCTTAAATTTATTTTTTCTCTCCACATATGACCTTCTTTACAAACCCACATTACTTCTTCATTTGAAGTATAAATTGCCTCATATGGATTTCGGAATTTCTGCCGATAACATGTGTCAAAGATACAAAACTCCTTTGCTATCTCTGGATACATTGTTGCTAATGAGTTGTCTTTGCAAACTTTCTTATTTGAACAGTATGGACACACAGTTTTATCATGAAGTCTACTTCTAACAGACTCCTTCCACTCATGACCCTTACCACATATCCACCATCTAACATTCCAATTCTCTTCATCAATCATCTCATTATCAGGTGTTACATCTGCATTTCTTTTGAAATTCCATTGCTTAGATAAATCTGGATCAATACATCTAAGTGATTTAGCTTCTATTTTATTAACATTGTTTAATTTATCTAGCTGCTGCTTTTTCTTCATACACTTTGGACAAAGCTCATCTTCAACTTTCAGCCTATCATTAGGAGTTGATCCCCAAACATGTCCCTCAGAGCACTCCCACCAAATATATTCGTAACTTCCATATGTAATATCTTCAGGATTCAAGTGACCATTCTTGATAGGATGCCATTCACTTAACAGCTTTTTAGAAAGACCTGTATTTATAAGTAAATTAATCATAGTATTCTCACCTCTATTTTTCTGATTCAATCCACCATTTGTCTGCGTTCAATTCTTCTGTAGTCATCTCATACTCATCTAATTTAACAATTTCATTTTCCCTATTAAAAAAGCAAGGCTTTACAAATATAGAAGCATTTCTATAACTATAACTTTCACCTTTATACGCTTCAATTTTAGAAATTTCTAGCTTATAAACATATAATGGATGTGAATATATTTGTCCAACTTTAAAAGTTTTATCACTATTGTTTTCCGAAGAAATCTCTTCAACTATCACTTTACTTGGAGTACCATGGAAATGACTATCCCACATTACGTTTCACCCTAACTTTAAATTTATTTAATTCTATTGTATCAGAATATTCACACGTGCAATTAGGAAAAAGGTATAATTTTATCATTATTTTCATCTATTATAATAAAATAAGTTAAAGATATTACTGGCTAAGTAGTTAAGAGTTTTTTGTCCTATGTTCAAAAGGTTTAGACTTTCATGTCCTGTTATTAAGACATGAAAGTACCTACAAAATTTATAATAATGGCTATTTATCAAAGATTCTTTATAAGTTTTTAGTTTAGAGTTTTTTGGAACTTGATTGGATAAGAAAATCAAGTTCCAAAACTTTATTGATATACAGAACTAAATACATGTAATCTTGTGTGAACGTATAGGCTTAAATACTACATTACTGTTATTTATAAAGAAAAGACATCCTAAGATGTCTTTCTACTCTGTAACAAATTTAAATACATAGTACATAAAAAATAGACAAGATAGATATGCTAGTCTGCCAGCAATCGATTCTCTCATAAATTTCATAAGTATGACTTTGATAAGCAAGGCTAAGAATAACGGTATAAAAAGTACCATAGTAAGTTTGATCGCTATGTCATTTATTGTTGGATTAAATGGTTCAAAATCAATTATAATATTTACTTACCTTTATGCAACTTCTTATTTATATAGTTTAATATAAATAAACTCGCTAAAATGATACCATAAAGTTCCTTTCTCTAACTGAACCACCTTAATTTTAACCGGTTCTGGTGCAAATATGCATGGCCTCTACTCCTATATGATATTACCCTTATATAACCAAAAAAAGCAACGCTATGGACGCTTTAGCCTACATATTCTTCAACTTTACTAAAGATACCATTAATAGATGGAGGGGTATAATTATAATCGTTATCAGTGAACATTAAAAAAGATGATTCCGATTGAATATCGGAACCATCTTTTCCGGGCTTGATTTTTCAGTTTTTTTTTATTAAACTGTCCATTTTAAAGGGTACATTTCAGTTGACTCCGCACCTTTTTAAAAATAATTTATATGAATGTAAATCGCCTTTAACACCACAGTAAAATCTATAATATCAATGTTACATCTTACTACTTTGTATCCCATTTTTCTAAATGGAAGTAGAACAATACCCCATCTTTTGTATTAGTTACACCGTACTTTACATTATGTAAATCTAATATATTTTTTACAATTGAAAGTCCAAGACCCGTTCCACCATATACTCTTTTTCTTGATTTATCCACTCTATAGAATTGATCCCATATTTTATCTATGTTTTCTTCTGCTATATGTGCCCCTTTATTTTCAAACCCTATATATACGTCATGTTGTTTCTCGTTTACATCTATCACAATGGTTCGATTCGCATCTGTATAGCGAATCGCGTTGGTAAACAAGTTTGTTATGACCTGTTCTAACAGATGTGTTTTACCTTTAACACAAACATTATCTATATTTAATTTGATGTGTAGTGATTTTTCTTTAATTTGAACTTGTAAATCTTTTGCTGCCTTTTGAATTAAATTCCCTATATTAACCTGCTCCATCTGTATTTGGTACGTTCCGGATTCATATTTAGCCAAATTCAACATTTCATCTATTAACACATTCATTTTCTCTATTTCTTTTTCTAATGCTTCCCAATAATATTGATTCATTTCAGGCGCGATTCCATCTTGCAGCATAGATGCAGATATTTGCATGACACTGAGTGGCGTTTTTAATTCATGCGAAACGCCTGCAATGAAATCTTTTCGTGTCTGTTCTAATTTTTTCTCTTTTTCTAAGTCTGTTTTTAACTGATTGATATATCCTTCCATTCTTTCTGAGAGTTGATTAATATTAGAGGAAAGCTCACCAATTTCATTTTTTGATTTGATAGAAAGCTTATCTTGAAATTGAAATTGCATTATTTTTTTCGTTGCTTCATTAATTTTTAGTAATGGTTTGGTAATAATTCTTGAATAATATAAACATACAACCAGCGATAGAATCAGCACAAATGCTATAATATATATAATAATCACTCATTACATCTGTCACTTTTGTAATCGGTTGTAACGAAGACAATGTATAAATGAATTCATTTACTTGTCCATTTTGCATGAGTGGTTTTATCGTTTCTAGATACTTGATTCCATCTATACTGATTTCATTCTGAACCCATTCGTCTCCTTGTAATTTCACTTTATCGCTGATCCATTCCGATTGAAATTGCAAAATACGATTTGCAAACACCTCATTACTATACAATGTATTATTCATTTTTGAATTGAAGTAAACTGGGAAATTTATCTCTGTTACAATTCCCTCTAAGAAATAATATTTCTCACTTTCTTCTTTTGAAAAAACCTTCATACCATTTTTAGCACCAGACATCATATATTTATCAATCTGATAATAAGTAGGTGCAACAAAATTTCCATCATAACCTTTTATTCTCAATGTTGTAGGAATCACTATGTCTTTATTCGATCTTTTACTTACTGTATCCATGATAGCTAGTTTAGTCGTTTTATTGAGTAAACTTGTAATTAATATACTGAAATTAGGATCCATATCTTTCTTTGCATTGATTAAATTATTAAACACAACCTTAGAGGATCGACTCGAATCATTTTTATCAACTGTTTTTATATAATGATCTCCTGATGGTAATTTCTTGATATTGGCTTCTTTATCGAGCCTAGCAATCATAATACCCTGCTGATTAGCATACGAGAGTTCCTTCCTCTGGAGTGTATTTTCATCCTGTTTATGAGCTTCATAAAATGTATAGTACCGTTGTAATTGCTTCTGAACATTTTCTTTTTCTTTATCTATATATAAGTATTTCATCACATACATTTGTCCGAAAAAGATAGCTGCGATAATCATGCAACATAGTAAAAAGGTAAGAGAAAATAACTGAAACACAATCTTCTTTCTCATCATTTTTCTACCTCAAATTTATAACCCGTACGAACAACTGTAATAATGTGTTTTGCTTTCTCACCAAGTTTTAATCGTACATTACGCATATGTGCAGTTAGTGTTTTATCATCTCCATCATAATCGTATCCCCAAATATTTGTGATTAACTGCTCTCTTGATAGTACTTGTTCCTTGTGTTGCATTAAAGAGTGTAAAATTTCATATTCTGTATGTGTAAAATCTATTTTTTGTCCATCTATTGAAACAGAACGTGCTGATTTATCTAAGCGAATACCACATAAATTAATACAGTCCTGATATTGTACTTGTTGATTTGTATCTTTGAACAAACGTTTTGCTCTCGCTAATAAAATAGACGGTTTAAATGGTTTTGTTACATAATCGTCTGCCCCAAGTTCAAATCCAAGTAACGTATCATCTTCATCACTTCGTGCCGTTAATAGGATAATAGGAACATTAGAATTCTTTCGAATACGTCTACACACTGACCATCCATCCATTAATGGGAGCATAATATCCAAAATAACTAAACTGATATTATGCTCTTGTTCAGCAAACAAATCTAGCCCAATTTGACCATCTTCCGCTGTAATTACTTCATATCCATCATGCGAGAAATAATGGGCTACAGTCTCTCGGATAATCTGTTCATCTTCAACTATTAAAACTTTTTTCATCTCTATTCTCATCCAATCTACGTTCGTTTTACATTGAAACTGTCATCGCTTGTCTTCCCATTTGAATCCAGGCTTGTTCAAAACTATTCCGATCAATTGCTCTGTGTTTGTCCTTCTTTAGTGGATCGTTAATATATACATATTGTTCATCATAATCGGTCACAACGACACTATGCTGGTGATATGTCACTTTCATTTCTCCTGCATCTGTACGCCATGTATAAAATTCATCATCAGGTAACCGTTTAAAACGGGCATTTGTTAATACCCATACAGGTTGCCCTCTGTCTATCGCCTCATATATTTGCTGAGGTTCTTTGTGACTTAGATCCTTCACTTTCTCTTCTGAAACATACTCCTTTGCCAATTCTAAAATCGGCTCTACATAAACACCTAGTCCAGGTTTATCAAATGTAGCTATATCCCCAATAAACCCTTTGTGCATATTCCCCTTTATACCCTTTCCCTGAAATGGTACAGACTTTATCTTTGCAGCGAGTTCCATCTTATCGACTTGTACACCTGAAAATTGCAACACCATAGCAAGGCTCGTTACTTCACAACCTCTCATCAATTCTGGTTTTTGTAGAATCAGCGGCACATCCAATGGCCTTACTATCACTTTTTCTTGCTCTATGGGCCTATTTTCTTTTTCAAGTACCTTTTCTGATTCTACTGATTCATTTCTCATATATTCTACTTCTGATTTTGCATTCTCCTCTTGTGGTATTGCAGGTTGTATTTTAGTAAATATAGGAATATCACCATGTGACATACCAATGTTTGTATTTAGTACTGATAGTGTAAATACAAACAGGGTTGTTTTTCTAAATGGATTCATCATTATCTCTCCTCGATGCTTTATAAGGAGAGTGTAATTTGTTTATATTTAGATAAAATCATATTTATAGAAAGACAAAGTAAAATTCATATCAAGATTATATAAAGATAATTGCTTTACGTATTAATCTTATGTGCTACAAATATTGCTTTCAACAAGCAATATTTAACTTCTTTAAGTTCACGTTCTAATTTTTCGTACTTTGCAAAAAGTCCTCGAATTCTTTTCATTAAAGTATAATCTTCGAGATTTTAGGTATGTGGTTTGATTATTATTTACAAATCCTATTGCTATATGGTAATTACTATTTATCAACAATTATTTGTGAGATTTTAGTTTAGACTTTTATGTCTTTCTACACTTGTACATGGACATAAAATAGATACTTTTTAGAAGAGAAAGTATCCATTTTCATGAATATCTTTTGTTACTTATGTAGAATTAAATTTTAGTTGAATTTCACATTTAATTAGGTTTTACTATTTAGTTTTGTTTCAAATGCAGTTAAATTAGTTGAAGCCTTACTAAAATTTGGTTCAGAAAGTTGTTTAGGTCTTCGTACTTCTGTCTTCTATTGGAGCTACACCTTGTATCTCTTGTAATATAGAATTTGCTACATTTTCTCTATAAAATTCTTCAACTATATTTTTCAAATAAATACAATTTCTTTATTCCTTGAATAAAATCAATAACTCGGCATACAATACCTCTGCATCGAGCAGTTAGACTGGGCTAACTGCTCTTTTATTGAATAAATTTTTAGGGCATGTTAACAATATAGGTAATCCAAGTTTGAATACGAATAAACATTGTATTCATAGTATTTACTAGAGCAGTTAGTTTTTTCTAGCTGCCTTTTTGAGTTTTTCCGAATAAAATTCTAAATTATGTGTTCACGAGTAATAATGGTAGATAAAGAAATAGGAATTCATCATTTATTTAGTTGAGTGGATATGCAGGGGAATTTACTCCGTTATTGGATAAGGACGGAAAGTCAATGTTAAAACTATATATTCGAATAAAACAATTTATATTATTCAACTATATGGTAGCTTTAGTTTCACAAGGAAATAAACAACTTTATTATCTGTTTTGATTTCAGAAGTAAAGCTGAACTTAACTTTTTTAAAAGGAGATACTACAATTTAAGCAGTGCCTCCTTTACGTTTTTATAAGTGAGTTTTAATGACCTTATTGTTTCTATTCATTATGTCCAATGCTATAGATGGGCTGATGCAGCTTGAATTCACAGTGACTTCTTTAATTTTGTTTTTCCTTTTCTTCTAGGAATGAGCAGTTAGTTTTCTGCTGAATGCTCTTTTATATTAACTTGTTTGTCATCATATATTACGGATATGTAGCTATTAACTCATAGGGTCTTCTTTTAAAGAGCACTTGTACCTAGTGCTCTTTTTAGTTTCCTTATTTAGCTCACTTTTAATTTTACATAATATTTTTAATTCCGTTTATACTATAGTTGTAACTTTAAGTTACAACGTATTGTGGGTATCGTTATTGTTGGACAATAAAGCAGTTAGTTCATTGAGCTAGCTGCTTTATTATTTAAATAATAACAACATTAAACCTCTCCCTATAAATTGTTATTCATAACATCATTAGTTACTATATTTTAGTTTTATTTCCCACTTTTCCAGCATATTCTTTAAGAAGGGTGTTTAGCTAAAAAAGTTACCTCCTTATCGATGAGCACTCACTTATGTAGTGCTCCTTTTCATGCTGTACAATTCTGTTTTACTTGTATAATTATATATAGTTTCTTTTTTGAACCTCCCACATTCTTTTTTACAAGTTGCAATGAAACAGTTAGCTTTTTTCTAACTATCCTGTTTTTATTTTTCACTTTTTAGTTAAACGTACATATATTAACTTTGAACAATGGCCAATAGGATACTTAACCTACCTCTCTAAGAGCACATTTATATCTGTGCTCTTTTTTGAGTCACTTTAAAATAACGATTTTGTTTAGTTATCATTTGATTAATCATATTTAAAATTTTTTAACATATCTTAATTTTAATCAGGAATTACACTACCCCCCAGTAGATCTGTAGTTCCTGTAATTGAGCCTATAACTCTGATTAGAACCTGTTATAAACAACAGGTTCTATTTATGGTCATTCTTCATCCCCATCGTTGCGATAGGTAAGACTTTGAAGTTATCTCCATCTTTTGCGCCACTTAACACTGTACGTGCGAAATTCACTACATTCAAACACCTCTAGGCTACATTAAGCAATACAAACTTTATTAATGTATTCATTTCTAGCTTGAAGATAAAAAAATTCATGATTCCACATATTTATATTCTCTATCCATTTTGGATACTTTAAAAATGGATACTTATTTTATACATATTTTACTTGTATGATTTTAATCAAAATGTGAGGTGGTCGTTTATGATAAAAGGCTATGCAGCATTGCTTATTATAGATGTACAAGTGGGTTCATTTAAAGAAGAAAGAATGCTATATAAAGGAATTGAATTATTAAAAAACATTCAATTGTTAATCCATAAAGCTCGTACTGTCCAAGCGCCTATTTTTTACATGAAGTTTAATGGGAAAACAGGATCTTTATTAGAGCATGGAAATCCGGAATGGGCAATTCATGAATCTGTAGCTCCACTATCTGAAGATATCGTTCTTGAAAAAAACCACCCTGATTCATTTCATGAAACAAGTCTTCAACAAGAATTGAATAAAAGGGACATCGAACACATTGTGATTACAGGCGTTCAGTCTGAAATATGTATAGATGCGACGTGTCGACGTGCATATAGCTTAGGGTATGATGTTACTCTTGTTGAAGATGGGCATAGTACATATGACACTACATTATTATCGGCATCCCAAATTATTAAGCATCATAACGATATAATAGGTGAATGGTTTGCTGATTTGAAAAAAGCTCAGATAATTGAATTTTAATTAATCTTGAATAGGTTTTTCTTGATAGATATAGTACGAATCATTTAAATTTAGCTAAGGTATTAATCCTGTTTCCTATTATTAAATATATGTTTTACTGTATGCGATAATGTAATAATTATATTCTAATAATTAAATGCCCCTTTTAGGGCTACAGACACACCGTTATTAAGTAACAAAAAGCTTATTTTTTTCATTTTGGGGTAATTCTAAATTCTTAAGTTGATGGGCATGTGGTGCTATCCAAAAGTCAAAATAAACAAAATAGAGGAACAAATGCAGTTTTATAAATCAATGTTTGTGTCCCTGGAGTTTCCTTTAATGTTAATATTAACTGATTTAAAAATAGCCCTTGTTACTATTAAATTCCTTCCAATGATTAAGGAAGGAATTTATAGTTCAATTATACATGTTCCTTTTGATTGTTTATATGCATATCGTATTTTGACCAAAACTATATGCAAATGAGGTGAAAAAATGCCCATTACGAATCGATTTTCTACCACTACTAACGGGGCACTTGCGATTACAGGGAACACACTAGGTTTAAGTAAAATTAGTAACCAAAACCGTGCTGGTACAATCGGGGCAATTGGTGCATTCGTAACTACGAATACCGCTTTACAAGTACCTACTTTTCCTGCTGGTACAACGTTAAACTATACACAAAATAGTTCTACCGCTGTATTAAATATCCCTGCTGGTAGTACGATTCTTTACGCAGAACTCGTTTGGGGTGGAAACTATTTATCTCGTGATCAAAACATTACGAGTGTTTTAGGAAACCCTGTTTCTTTTACTACACCTGTTTCAACATACCCAATTACCCCTTCGGCTGTTACAGCTTCAAATCAAACTTTCGTTTCTGGATCTGTCACATTTGGATTCTATACACGTTCTGCAGATGTAACATCTCTCGTTCAAGCTGCTGGATCTGGCTCTTATACAACTGGCTCTGTCCCTGGACTTGTTGATCCTTTAGATGCTTCTAATGGGGCTATCAATTCTTCTGGATGGACGCTCATTGTCGCTTATCAAAATGGGACATTGCCAGCAAGAAACTTAACCATTTATGTAGCGGGTAACCGTGTTTCTGCTGATACCGGTAGTGCAGATGTAGCTGTTTCAGGATTTTTAACACCTTCCGGAGGACCTGTAAGCGGACGATTATTTTTGAGTTCTACCGAAGGGGATGCTGATTTAATTGGGGATCAGGCTCTATTCGGACCAAATTTCAGTTCATTAAACGCTTTATCCGGACCAAATAATGCCATAAATAATTTCTTCGGTTCCCAAATTAATAATGCTGCAGGAAACTTAGATACAACAGGGACATTTGGAACGCGAAATCAAAGTGCTTCTTCAGGTACAAACATCTCTGCAGGAAGACAAGGCTGGGACATTACTTCCATTGATATTTCTCCCTATTTAACAAATTCTCAAGTATCTGCCGCAATCCGTTTAACAACTAACGGAGATGCATACATGTTAAATACAGTCGGTTTACAAATTAATATAAACTCACCTAATATACAAGCAACGAAAAGCGTGAATAAAAGTGTAGCTACAATTGGAGACATTCTCACTTATACAGTTACTATCCCTAATACCGGACTTCTTCCCGCCAATAACGTTATTTTGACAGACATTCTCCCTAATGGGACTTCCTTTATACCTGGCACTGTAATGGTAGATAACATACCACAAACAAATGCAAATCCTGCCGCTGGTATATCTCTTGGAACAATCAATAATGGTGCTTCTCGTACAGTAACTTTCCAAGCGACTGTCGTTTCTCTGCCAAATCCAAATCCGATTTCTAACACTGCTAATATTACATTTCAATATACACCAATCGCCGGTGGAACGACCTTTAACGGTCTTGCAACAAGCAACTCTGCTGGAACACAAGTTAACCTCGCAGATATTAATGGCACAAAATCAGTTAATAAACTTTTTACCGATATTGGTGAAACGCTAACTTACAGTATTGCCTTAGCTAATATAGGAAATATCGCTGCAACAAATGTTATATATACGGACCCGATTCCTAGCGGGACTACTTTCATTCCAGGGAGCGTAACTGTGAACGGAGTTACCCAAGCTGGCGCAAATCCCGCTACTGGTATATCAATTGGATCTATTGCTGCTAATTCTACGACTACGGTTTCATTTCAAGTATTCGTTCCTTCTATCCCGCAAACAAATCCCATATTAAATAGTGGTACAACAACTTATCAATACATTCCTGTGCCAAATCAACCGGCAGTAAGCGGGACTGATACGACGAATATTGTCTCCACTCAAGTGAATAATGCTACTGTAACAATGACGAAAGCAGTAGATAAAAATTTTGCAGATATTGGTGATATACTAACGTACACCGTTTCCTTTACAGGTACAGGTAATACGAATGCAAACAATGTTATTTTTACAGATGTCATTCCTACTGGAACAACTTTTGTTGTAAACAGTGTAACAATTGATGGCACGACACAAGTGGGCGCAAATCCCGCTAACGGTGTGAACATTGGATCCATCCCAACTGGTACAACAAAAAATGTTTCATTTCAAGTAGTAGTAAATACAATACCCGCGTCAAACGTCGTATTTAATGGATCAAGCGCTTCTTATCAATATACCGTCAACCCTAGCCAATCACCAGTTACAAAAAACATTTCTTCTAATCTCGTTTCCACTCAAATTAATAATGCGAATGTAACATTAACAAAATCAACTAACAAACAATTTGCCACAATTGGCGAAACGATAAGTTATACAATCCTTATTACAAACAGTGGAAATACAGCTGCAACTAACGTACAGCTAACAGATTCACTTCCAAATGGAACGATATTAACACCAGGTTCGGTAACACTCAACGGTGTTTTACAAAATGTAGATTCACTCGTTTTCGTACCTATTGGTACAATACCAGGAGGAGCTACTTTCACCTTATCCTTTCAAGTAACAGTCATCAATATTACGACCCAAAATCCTATCATTAATAACGCCTTCGCTTCTTATCTATATACTGTAAATCCAAGTTTGCCACCGACTTCAAAAACAGCAAATTCTAATTCTGTTACATCAACAATTAGACTAGCAAATCTCCATGCTAATAAATCTGTAGATAAAACGTTTGCGGAAGTTGGTGATGTATTAACTTACACCTTTGCTCTTACTAACGATGGAAATGTTGCAGCGAACAATGTATTACTATCTGATTCAATTGCGAATGGAACCGCTTTTGTCCCAAACAGCGTTATAGTTAACAGTGTTACTCAGCCAGGCGTTACACCAGCTAGCATCAATATTGGTAGCATCAATGCTAATACTACAATTACAGCTTCATTCCAAGTAGTAATCACTAGCATTCCAAATCCAAACCCTATTTCAAATAGCGCTTCCATCTCCTATAACTTTATCGTTGATCCAAACACTTCACCTGTAAGTAAGAACACTACTTCAACCACTACATTTACTCAAGTAAACGATGCAAATGTCATTTCAGCCAAAACAGTGGATCGAGCGTTCGCTACCGTAGGGGATATATTAACTTATACTGTTACTTTGACGAATGCAGGAAGTGTTTCTGCTGATAGCCCTACTTTCGTAGATACGAATCCAGACGGTACTACCTTTATTCCAAATACTTTTCTTATTAATGGTGTACTTCAAAATAACGCAGATCCAAATATAGGTGTTCCACTACCTTCCATTGCTGCTAATGGCTCACTTACTGTCTCTTATCAAGTAACCGTCACCTCTTTACCAACACAAAATCCAACATTAAATTCATCTAGTACACAGTATAGCTTTATTCTAAATCCGGGCGATCCACCAACTATAGAAACATCTGTAAGTAACACTGTAAGTACACAAATTAATTTAGCAAATGTAGTGATTGTCAAAGAAGTAGATTTAACTATCGCCGATGTCGGGCAACCAATCACATATACAATTTCTTTAGCTAATCTTGGCAATACTACAGCAAATAATGTTATTGTTACCGATATAATCCCTAATGGCTCCACTATCGTACCAAATAGTATTTTTATAGGTGGTACTTTACAACAAGGTGCAGACCCTAGTACCGGTCTTCAAGTCGGCTCCATTCCTTCAGGTGGTTTTACAACGATTGTTTTTCAAATAAGTGCAAATAGTTTACCTTCACCAAATCCAGTTCAAAATAGCGCTGCACTTCAATATAGCTTTATCGCAGATCCAAGTTTACCTGCCGTTGTCAGAAACGCTACTAGCAATATAGTAACGACGCAAATTAATACTGCTAATATTGTTGCCACAAAACTAACAAGTACAAATTTCGCTGATGTTGGCGCTGTCATAACGTATGCAACAATTTTAACAAATAACGGCAATATCCCTGCTTCTAACGTAACGTTTACAGATATCATTCCAGCTGGTACCATCTTCCTTCCTAATACTGTAACGATTAACGGTGTCCCTATAGCAAATGCAAACCCTGCTAATGGCATTTTAATTGGGACGATAGGAGCGAATTCATCACGTACTGTTGCATTCCAAGTTTCTGTACCAACTATTCCTAGTCCAAATCCGATTACGAATCAATCGAGCACTACATTCCAATACACATACGACGCATCCAAATCAGTTGTAACGCAGATGGTGGCCTCTAACACCGTACAGACAACTATTAATAACGCTACGATTGCCGCTGTAAAATCGGCAGATAAACACTTTGCTAACGTAAATGATATTATTACGTATACAACTACTTTAACGAATAACGGGAACACACTTGCATCAAATGTAATTTTTACAGATGTAATTCCAAACGGAACATCATTTATTCCTAATAGTGTAACAGTAAATGGCAATACACTTCCTAATACAAACCCAGCAAGTGGAATTGCAATTGATCCAATAAACCCTAATACAAGTGCAACAATCTCATTTCAAGTAATAGTAAATTCCATTCCTAGTCCAAATCCAATCCCGAACCAAAGCAATACAGCGTACCAATATGTCATAGATCCTAACTTACCTCCAGCGTCCGCCAATGCGTTAAGTAACGTAATAACAACTCAAATTAATAACGCTACAATCGTCGCTACGAAGTCAGTGAATACACCGACAGCTGCAATTGGGGATATCGTTACTTATACGATTGCAGTTACGAACACAGGGAATATCCCTGCTAGCGCTACAGTTTTAACAGATGGACTCGGTGCAGGCGCCTCATTTGTGCCAAACTCTGTAACTATCGATAATATTCCGCAGCCAGGGTTAGATCCATCACTTGGTATTCACTTAGCAGATATTCCCCCAGGAGATACTGTATTCATTACTTTTCAAGCACAAATTTTAGCGATACCACCTAGTGGCACATTAACAAATAATGCTCTTGTAAATTATGAATATACCGTAAATCCAAACCAATCACCCGCTGTTGGTAGTACAGTTACGAATACGACGGTTACGCCAATTATTGATGCAACTCTTTCTATAAATAAAACTGTCAATTCAAGATTTGCTACTATTGGAGATACACTGACTTTCACTGCTATCATTACTAATTCCGGTAATACTACCGCAAACAATGTTATTTTTACAGATGTAATTCCAAATGGTACATCATTTATTCCAAACAGTTTTACGGTAAATGGAACAACTATTCCTAATGCAAATCCACAAAATGGTATCAATATTGGCAACTTGAATTCAAATGCATCTGCTACACTCAGTTTTCAAGTAAACATTACATCACTCCCAAATCCGAATCCAATCCCAAACCAATCATCGCTTCAATATAGCTTTATTGTAGGTATAAATGAACCGCCAGTTTCACGAACAGTTCAATCTAATAAAACTTTTACACAAGTAAATACTGCTTCCGTTATCGCAACAAAAACTGCAAGCAGTGCATTTGCTGCTGTTGGAGATACAATTACGTATACAACTACCCTCACCAATAGCGGAAATACTACCGCAAACACACCTGTTTTTATCGATATATTACCACCTGAACTTTCATTCGTTCCTGATAGCGTACAAATTAATACCATCCCACAACTTGGATTTAGACCAGATAGCGGGATTTCTTTAGACTCAATTCCAGTTGGAGGAACGACAACAATTAGCTTTCAAGCTATCGTTGGCTCAATACCAGTTACAAATCCAACTTTGAACCAGTCTAGCACGACATACTCGATCATTGTTGATCCTACCCAGCCGCCGGTGACAGAAACAGCTACAAGTAATCCAACTTTAGTTCAAATTAACGAAGCGATTATTCAAGCAACGAAAAGTGTGGATCGACTATTTTCTGACGTAGCACCTGGAAATTCATTTTTAACGTATACTGTTTTATTGGAGAATATAGGAAACACAACTGCTACGAATATCATTTTTACAGATCCGATTCCAAATAATACAGTGTTTATAGCGGATAGCGTTCGAGTAGGCGGGGTTTTATTACCTGGGGTAAATCCAGCGAATGGGGTACCAATTGGGGATATTATTGCAGGAGATTTTACAAACATTACCTTCCGCGTGCAAGTAGTTAGCATTCCAAATCCAATTTTCACAATTGGACCTGGGGGGCCAAACTCACCAGTTGTAAATGGCGCTTCTATTGATTATCAATTTATGACAGGACCTAATTTACCACTCGTTTCAAGAAGTACGACATCCAATCCGGTTTCGACACAAATAAATTCCGGAGAAATTACACTTGTTAAATCTGTAGATAAAACTTTCGCAACAATTGGCGATACAATTTCTTATACGATTACATTAAGTAACCCTGGAAATGTTACTTCACAAAATATAATTTTCACAGATATTTTACCTGACGGAACGACATTCATATCTGGCACTCTTACAAACGATTCTGGTACACAGCAGATCGGAAATCCAGCTAACGGGATTCAGATTGGAAATATAAATCCAAACGGAACGGCTGTGATTACTCTCAACGTACTTGTTACAAATATTCCAAGTATAAATCCAATTTCTAATTCTAGTTCTGTACAATTTTCACATGTGGTCGACCCTAGCCAACCTTCCGTATCACAAATGAATGTATCTAATGCTGTTTCGACAACTATTAATAGTGCAATTTTAACAACCCAAAAAAGTGCTGATAAATCTATCGTTTCAGTTGGAGATACGATTACGTATACAACTACTATTACAAATACAGGAAATACAGCCGCTACGAATATTACTTTCACAAGCGCTATTCCAGCTAGCATTACCTTTATACCAAATTCATTCACGATAAATGGCGTTCAGCAGTCTGGTGCACAACCAGCACTGGGAGTAACTATACCAAATATCGCACCGGGTGAAACAGTAACTGTTACTTTCCAAGTAAATGTTATTTCTGTTCCCCCTTCAAATTCGATTATGGGTAATGACACAATTTTATATTCTTATACTGTCGATCCAAACGGAACTCCTATTACAACTTCTATTTCAACAAATATCGTTACAAACCCGGTACTAGATGCTATGATAACGATGGTGAAATCTGTAGATCAAACACTTGTAACACTAGGTGATACCATTACCTATACGACAATTTTAACGAATAGCGGTAATACAAACGCTACGAATATTACTTTCACTGACCTCATACCAGATGGTACGACGTTTATAACTGATAGCGTTACAATAGATGGCATCACACAAATCGGGCTCAACCCTAATACAGGTATTACAATTGGATTAATTGCTCCTAACAGCTCAATATCTATAGCATTTCAAGTTACCGCTACTTCTACACCAGCCCAAAATCCTATTGCCAATTCCGCTACTGCTTCTTACACATTTATCGCTGATCCTAATGCCCCTATTGTTTCAAGGACCGTTACTTCAAACACAGTGTTCACTACGATTAATACAGCTACCATTCTTTCATTAAAACAAGTCGATAAATCCTTTAGTCGTATTGGAGACACACTCACTTATACTGTCGCTTTAACAAACAATGGAAACTCATCTGCGCAAAATGTTATATTCACAGATACCGTACCGAGCGGAACAGCATTTATTGCAGACACATTTTCTATTAATGGAATTCTTCAAAGTGGTGCAAATCCAGTGAACGGTGTAAATATCGGAACTATAACAGCTGGGACTACAGTAACAATTTCGTTCCAAGTTACTGTAACGTCATTACCAACTGAAAACCCCATTGTAAATTTCTCATCAACATCGTACCAATTAGTCTCACCGCCTGATGCAGAAACTTCAATTAGCAATCCTGTTTCAACGCAAATTAAAGAAGCACTATTATCCATGACGAAAAATGAAAGTGTATCCTTTGCAGATATCGGGCAAACTGCTTTTTACACTACTTCTATTTCGAATATAGGAAATACAGATGCAACTAATATTGTATTCACAGATGTATTACCAAATGGAGTCACATTTGTTCCTAACACATTAACTGTCGATGGTGTTTTACAACCTGACGCGAATCCAAATACAGGTGTATTACTTGCAACACTTCCGCCTAATGAAATATATAGTATCGTCTTTCAAGTTACAGTGAACAGCATTCCCCCTATTAATCCAGCACCAAATACAGCATCAACAACATATGAGTTTACTGTTGATCCTGTTAATCCTCCAGTATTAAGTGCGGCTACTTCCAACACTACGCTTCTTCAAATAAACAACGCGAATATTATAAGTACAAAAACAACAGATCTTACTTTTGCGGATGTTGGTAATACAATAACATTTACACTTAACCTCCCGAATACAGGGAATGTGACTGCAACTGATGTTACCGTTATCGATACGCTTGATAGCAATTTAACTTTTGTTCCAAACAGTTTCACAGTTAATGGGCAAACCATTCCAAATGCTGATTTATCTACTGGTGTAAATATCGGTTCAATTAACGGTGGTACTGCAGCAATTATCACATTCCAAGCTACCGTTACAACCCTACCAATCAACAACCCTATTTCTAATTCAGCTCTTACCACTTATCGTTATATTGTTGATCCAGACCAGTCACCTATTACAACTTCCAATCAATCTAATACAACGACAACACAAATTAATAGTGCTATTCTTACTGCACAAAAAAATTCAAATGTGTCAACAGTAGATATTGGGCAAGATATCATCTACTCCGTTACAATTACAAATAGCGGAAATGTTAATGCAACGAATGTTATTTTTACCGACGTTATTCCAGACGGAACTTCCTTTGAACCAAATAGTTTTACACTTAATGGAACTATTATCGAAAATGCAAACACCATTACAGGTGTCCCAATTGGTGATATCGCGCCAAACGAATCTGCCATTGTAGAATTTCATATTACTTCAAATGAAATCCCGGCTATTAATCCAATTACGAATCAAGCTAGCGTTAGCTTTCAGCATATCGTTAATCCAGATAATCCTCCTGTTTCAAAAAACATTACTTCAAATAGTGTTATCACAACAATTGAAAGTGCTATTTTAACTACTACTAAAATCGGTGATAAAGCTTTTGCAACGATTGGTGATACAATTACGTATACAACTACAATTACGAATACTGGAAATATCCCTGCCAATAACGTTATTTTCTCAGACCCGATACCATCGTGGACACAATTTGTTGCCGGATCCGTTATTGTTGATGGCACTCCATTACCATCCACTTCTATTACCAGCGGTATTGGCATAAATACGATCATTCCAAATCAAACTGTAACAATCATATTCCAAGTTCAAATCGTAAGCAATCCATCAACATTCACACCTGAACTCCAAAACTTAGCATTTGTTAACTTCCAATATAACGTAGGCAATGCATTACAGGCTCAGCCTGGCAATGTGGAAACGAACGTCTTCGTTACTTCTATTCATTCAGCAATACTTTCAGCTGTAAAAACTGCTAGTACAGCCTTTGCGAATATTGGAGACACGATCACTTATACAGTTTTAATACAAAATAGCGGCAGTACAAACGCTACGAATGTAAATTTCTCAGACCTCATTCCAGCTGGAACGACCTTTATTGAAAATAGTTTTGCCGTAAATGGAAGTACCATTCCAGGTGCAAATCCAAATAACGGAGTTAATATCGGAACCGTTAGTACGAACAGTTCCTTAACCGTTACTTTCCAAGTCATAGTTACATCTACTCCGCCTTCAAACCCAATTACAAACGTTGCATCCGTTCAATACGAATTTCTTGTTGATCCGACTTCTCCTCCTGTTACAGGCACAATTACTTCTAATAGTGCTTCTACACAAATTAATAATGCTACTGTTACAACGGTTTTAGAAGCAAATCGAACAATTGTATCTATCGGAGATATAATTACGTATACAGCAACATTAACAAACACTGGAAACTTCCCTGCAAACTCGGTATTACTCATTAACGGTGTTCCTGAAGGGGCATTATTTGTTCCCAATAGTGTTACGCTTAACGGAATTTCACTTCCAGATGCAAGTCCAACTCTCGGTATTCCAGTTGGCATTATCGCACCAGGTGATTCTGCTACAATTACGTTCCAATTTCTTGCAAACTCTATTCCGCCACAAGGAGCAATTATAAATCAAGCACTTACAAGTTACACATATATTGTCGATCCAAGTCAACCTCCAGTTACAGCAACATCTTCATCTAATACGGTTAATACAGCTGTCGTTGATGCATCACTATCTGTAATTAAAAATACAGATTCCCTCGTACAGTCTACTGACGGTACAATCACTTACACTGTAGTCGTTCAAAATAACGGGAATACAACTGCAAATACAGTTACTTTAACAGATTTGGTCCCAGAGGGAACTGCATTTATTCCGGATAGTGTGACCATTAATGGTGTTTCAGCTCCAGGTACTGATCCAAACGTAGGGATCTCATTAAACTCCATTGCACCTTCGGAAATCGTCACCGTCACATTCCAAGTTATCGTTCAATCCATTCCAAGCGTGAATCCAATTTCTAATATAGCTCGTATTGACTATACTTTTATCGCTGATCCAACTGCTCCTATCATCTCTCGAACAATTACGTCTAATCCAGCTTTCACACAAATTTCGGATGCGAATGTTCTTTCTTTAAAAGCAGTCAATGCACAACAAGCAACAACAGGTGATATTTTGACCTATACGATAACGCTAGAAAATACCGGAAATATTCCAGCTACGAATCTCATATTTTCAGATACGCTTCCAGAAGGGACTACATTCGTAGACAATAGTTTTACACTTAACGGAACAACTATACTTGGTGCCAATCCAAATGTAGGTGTTACTTTGCCTAACCTAGCAGCAAACGCTACTCACCTTATTGCTTTCCAAGTTCTTATTAACGATCCATTCTCGCAACAATCGATTACAAATCAATCTAATACAACATATACAATTCAACCAGATCCAGGGCAACCGCCTATTACTGAAACATCTACAAGTAATATTGTCATTACAAATTTCGTGCAAGCACAATTAACAATTACAAAAACGTCCAATCCAATAACTGTAGATATTGGCGGAACTATACTTTATATTTCTGAAGTGAAAAATAGCGGCAATGTTGACGCAATAAATATTATTTTTACAGATTCGATTCCAGTTGGGACTACATTCGTTCTCGACAGTGTCACAATTAACGGTGTACTTCAGCCTGATGCAAATCCCGAAAACGGAATACCAATTGGAAAGATTCCACCAAACAGTTCCAAAACAATACTATTTCAAGTACAAACAAATAATCCACCTACTGAAACCGAAATTGTAAATCAATCTTCAGTAACTTACCAATATATAAGTATTCCTACAGCTCCACCAGTGAATCGCTCTGCAAATTCTAACATTGTTACAACATCACTTCAAAATGCGAATATTATTTCCGTTAAAAGCGCAGATGTAACTTTCGTCTCCATCGGGCAATTTATTACCTACACAAATACACTACAAAATATCGGAACGGTTCCAGCTAACAATACGGTGTTCATTGACAACATTCCAGAAGGGACAATATTCATTGAAGATAGCTTATCAATAAATAATGTCATTCAGCCTGGTACGAATCCTGAAAATGGAGTAACTCTCGGCACGATACAACCAGATGAAACAGTCACTATTTCATTCCAAGTACAACTTACAAATATACCTGAAGACAATACAGTCATTAACATCTCAGACACTTCATATGAATACCAAATTGACCCTAGTTCTCCAATTATTCAGCGTAGATCATTATCAAATACAGTAAACACGGAAGTCCGTACAGCAAATGTTAGTGCAATTAAATCTGCTAACAGATCCATTACACGCATCGGTCAAATTATCACATATACCATCGCAGTTACAAATGCTGGTACAGTACCTATTACAAATACTCTCCTAATTGACGCAATCGCTGCTGGCACCACATTCGTTCCAGATAGCATTCTTGTAGATGGCATACCAAGACCTAACGAAAATCCAAGTACCGGAATCTCACTTAATATTATCCTTCCAAACAATACAATTATCGTTACATTCCAAGTAAATGTAGACTCGATACCTTCTCAAAATAACATGAATAATATCGCCGTCATCCACTATGAGTATCAGCCAGACCAAAGCTTACCACCAATTTCAGAAACGACATCTTCCAATACTACAAATATACAATTTATTGATGCCATTCTTATCGCTACAAAATCCGCTAATACAGTATTAGCTAATATTGATGAAACTATTGAATATACAGTACTCATTCAAAATAACGGATCCACTACAACTAACTCCATCTTTTTTACTGATATTATAGAAGATGGAACAGTATTTATTTCGGGGAGTGTAACAGTTAACAACACTGTACTTCCTGCAGCAGATCCGAATATCGGCTTTTCCATCCCGAATATCACATCAGGTCAAGTAGCTACAATAACATTCCAAGTTTCGGTTACGAATTTACCTGCTGCAAACCCAACACCTAATACTGCAAACATCGTCTACGACTTTATTTTCAACCCTGACTTTGCACCAATTCAAAAATCGACTACTTCCAACACTACTTTCGTTCAAATTAATGATGCTGATATCGTTTCACTTAAAACTGTTGATTTGACTTCTGTAACAATTGGTGATGTTTTAACTTATACAACAACTTTAACAAATACAGGGAATACGGATGCTACTGCTCTTGTATTTACAGACAATATTCCTGGTGGAACAACCTTTATAGACGGTAGCGTTTTAGTAAATAACATTCCGCAGCTTAATGCCAATCCAAGTACCGGTATATTGTTAGGAACGATTGCTCCTAACATTTCTATCCCAGTCACATTTTCTGTTACTGTCGTAGCGCTTCCAGCTAGTGGTCGTATTCAAAATCAATCCACTTCTCGTTATACAATTAATAGCGAAGAACAAATATCAACTAGTAATATTACCTTCACTGAAGTTATTTCTGCTAATATAATTGCAACAAAAACAACGCCTATCCAATACGCTGACCTACAAACGATTATCCCTTACACTATTTCCATCACAAACAATGGGAATATACAAGTGGAAAATATTATCGTTACAGATATCATCCCAGCAAATACGAGCTTTATAGAGAATAGTGTTATTGTGAATGGAAGCGCTCGTCCAAATGATAATCCACTTAGCGGGATACAACTTGATAACATTCCGCCTAATACGACAGCAACTATTCTATTCCAAGTACGGGTTACTTCAATTCCGCAAACAAATCCAATCTCTAATACGAGTACAATTGAATACCAATACACGTTACCAAACCAGCCGCCTATTACCGAAACTATTATTTCATCAGCTGCCGTAACAACAATTAATCATGCGACTTTGAATAGTAATAAAACTGTTGACCTTGCATTTGCAACGGTTGGTGATGCGTTAACGTATACGATTACACTAAATCAAACCGGTAATGTTGCAGTAAATGATGTAATCATTCAAGATATTATTCCTCAAGGTACTACGTTTATAGAAAATAGCGTCATTGTAAACGGAGAAACTCTTCCAGGAGTGAATCCAGTAAGCGGCATACCAATTGGTACTATAATTGTAGATGGAGATGCTATCGTTTCATTCCAAGTAACTGTGACTACTATTCCAACACCAAATGAACTAAACAACAACGCAATTACTACTTTTAACTATATAGTCAACCCAAATAACGTACCCGTTACAAATACGACTACAACAAATACCGTCACAACTACTGTCCAAAATGATAATGTCATTGCCATAAAATCTGTTGATGTAACGAATGCCTTACCTGCTCAAACTTTAACGTATACAATTACGATTATGAATAGCGGTAATGTAACGATTGAAGACCTTCTTGTTATAGACACCATACCAATAGATACGACTTTTGTTGCTGGTAGTGTTACGATTAACGGAATCAATCAGCCTAATGAGAATCCGGAAAATGGTATTACGTTAGGAAATCTTGCTCATAATGACTCTGTCATTATTACGTTCCAAGTGACAATATCTTCTTCTACTCTTCAACCTACAATTAATAACGATGCTACTGTTTCCTATACCGTTATCATTGATCCAGATGAACCACCTATTACAATTACAAAGCAAACAAATACCGTTACAACAACATTAATCGAGCCAATAATTAACATTGAGAAAACAGCAGACAAATCTATCGTCGTTATAGGAGATGTTATTACATTCACATTAGAGGTATTTAATGATTCCACAATTCCGACAATTAGTACTTCTGTTATAGACACAATTCCAGCTGGTACAACATTTATAGAAAACAGCGTAACTATTAACGGTACTTCGGTTCCAAATGTTCGTCCAGACACTGGTATTAATATTGGTTCTTTATCTGCAGGTACAGTAGCAACTATAACATTTCAAGTCCTCGTAACTTCTATTCCTTCAAACAGTACAATTATAAATTCTGCAACAGTTACCGCTGCTTTTCAATTGACACCACAGGATCCAATTATTACTTTCATTGTTAATTCAAATATTGTTCGTATACCAGTTCAATTTATAACTACAACAGTCACGAAAAATGCTTCCGTCA
This sequence comes from Bacillus sp. BML-BC051, assembly GCF_019656175.1. Taxonomy (NCBI): domain Bacteria; kingdom Bacillati; phylum Bacillota; class Bacilli; order Caryophanales; family Bacillaceae; genus Bacillus; species Bacillus sp. BML-BC051. The sequence continues at coordinate 4,671 of NZ_BPLI01000062.1, read as the reverse complement.
GCTCAGCTTATTTAAATCAATATTTTGATTACACGGTACGCATTACAAATACTTCCAAAATTTCACTCTCAAATATTTCGTTACAAGATACTATTCCAGCAGGTTTACAATTTATAAACGGCACTGTCTTTATTAACGGTGAACGCTCTCCACTAGCGAATCCGAATATCGGTTTCCTAGTTGCCACTAATTTAGAGCCAAACGAAACAATTATCGTGTTATTCACAGTACAAGTAATAAGTCCACCTGTTAATAATGAGTTTAAAAATACGGCCAATATTTCGTTACAACTTCAAGTCTCGCCTACCGATCCACCAATTACAGTAACCGTTACAAGTAACGAGAACATCGTCACCTTTGTTCCAGAAAATCCAGATGAAACACTTCCAAATTTAAATTGCTTCTTTGACGGTGAACGCTTCATTCGCATTACTCCTCGAAATATAAGAAATTACCTTTGGGCTTGGATTTGGTGGCAGTAATTAAATAAAAAATAAAAAGCTTGTAATTTGGATGTTATCCAAATTACAAGCTTTTTTGACATGGTACCTCTAGTTACTTAATCTATTTCAAACCTCTGATAAAAAATTATTCAGTCAATTTTTTAGTTGAAAAGAAAATATTAAGAAAAGTAAAAGGTGAAATTGAAAGAAAAGTGTAAAAGCTTGTTCACTTATATAATTTATGTAAGAAATACAGGTAATGTATATGAAGCAATCGAAGTTATGAAAATAAAATATATAATACGGGGTATAGCTAGTATTGATATTTGGCAGCTAATATCTAATTCGGTAACCAATCAAATTAACTCATTTTACTTTCTTGGGTAAAGCTGAACCTGAATGTTCAATTATTGAATGAACATGAACATTAATTTGGGCATCACTAAAATAATTTTCGCCTTGATCCCAATTCTTACGTATTTTCTTCCATTTTTTATAATTATGCCGCTTATATACTTCTCCTAACGCTAATACATCTACCTTATATTTTTTTTGAACAAGCTTTATTGATTTTTGAATCCTTTGTTCCACCTCTTTTGAAATATCCTTCGTTAAGCGTTTTTCATTCATGAATTTTTTATGATCACTAAAATGCAACTCCGCTAAAGCACCTTCGAGAAATAGATGAATATCAAACTTCGGTTTTGTAGTATTTTCAGTAAATACCTGTATTTTTCGGTGTAGCTTATGAATTTCATATGTAATAAGCTGGTCCTTTTTACGTATGGTAAAATAACCTCCTAATTTTTCACCGATTATAAAGTTTATTCCCACTGTCTGTTCGCCGTTTAACATTCCAACACACTTGTTATCCTTCCCACGAAACAACGCAGCCCCATCCATTTCTATCCCCTGTTTTGTAGGTTTTAAGACAGGTAGTACAAAACTTCGGTTTGAAATTATCTTTTCCTGCACGTCACCAATTCTTGCTGCCTCAACCATCTGAGCATTTTTAGGAGGGTGTTCAGCTAGCATATCAATATACTGTGCCGGTAAATTTTCTGATTTTGCATTTTGTTTCAAGATTGCTTCTGCATTTTTCTCAGAAACAAATAGACGAATATTTCTTCTCATTTCATGATCTCGAATGTATACATCTAACGTATTTTGTAAAACATTTGGATTCGATAGTAATTCTTCAGAAAAAATGATTACTTGTATATGTGGAAAAAATAAAGTACGACTAATCTTTTTAGCGATTATTCGTATTTGTTCAAACACACTATCTCCTTTTGCACTCACATCAATATAATTATTCCCTGCGCCTTTTCCACCTTCTTGCGTTAACTTACTGGGAAGTACCATTTGATACGTCCCTTTCATAATTGGATTAGATTTCTTTTCCTTAACAATATCGTAAGCGGCACCTACTACAAAGCCTCTTTCTTCTATCTCCGCTAACTCAGAGCAACCGCTGATAGCCCCAGCTATAAGCGCAATTGTTATAACTTTAAAAAGACATTTCATTTCCACCATTCCTTCATTTTATCTTATATACAATAAAAATTAGTAAAGGCGCTAACACAATAAATCTCATATCAAATCACTTAAAATCCAAATAAGCCCACTGTGTGAAAAGAAAGTTTGGATAGCGATATCTCGAGGCATAGAAGATGCACCTATACATCACTGGTTGAAGATGCCACAAAAAACAAGTTCCCAACATCTAAGTTTTTCATCTCTATACTCAAATGATTTCAATTATTTTTGCTTCTCAAGATTCATTATAGAACCTTTATTTTTTTGATTAACTTAACAATTAATCTTCATGTAATTAAAAAGATAGATTATTGATTTTTATGAAAGGAAAAGATGTTTATGACACTACATGGACGTTCAGAATATTTACTGAAAGAATGAATGAAAAAATTACACTGTAAGAATAAATTTAATTTTGTGTTTTTTGAAGACAGCAGATGCAACGGACCTGAAGGTAGCTGTTTTAAGATGGGTGGTGAATTCGAACTTTTATTACAAAGAGCAGCTAAATTAGATCCCTTGTTTATTATTCATGGAGGAGACAAGGTTTATACAGTAGAAAAGAAATATGTATAACACTAAACAAAATCATTATCCCTAAAAACAAAATATACGGATTAAATAATTATAAAGTAGACTATTTAGAAAAATAATTATATCTTACCCGGCTTAATCCTATTTTAGCAATGCATGCGCAACCTAATATAGGGGTAGCGTCAGGAAAATGCGGATTTACAACGTTAAGGAATTCAATATAAAAAAGCCTAATTTCTCGGTGTTGCAAGAGCTTAGGCCTTTTTAAAAAACTATAAATACCGTTTGAATTAATATTAGGATCCATCTTGGTACTTCAACTTTCCGGAGTTAACTAAATTAACTTTAACTTTTAAATTCTTTATACTGTGTTCATTTAAGTAAAACGAGTCTGTTTTTACTTCTTCTTTCCATTTTCTTGGATTCTGACGGTATAATGATTCACCTAATTTGTAGATATCTGCATTTATTTCTATTCCTTTTTCAAAGGATTTTAGAATTTCTAATTTGATAATATCTTCAGTTTTTGTAATCAACTCTTTATCACTAATTTCCTTGATCTTCTCATTTATTCCAGCTTGAACTTCAACTCGAATATTAAAAAGTATGGGCTTACTACTCATAATAGGGGAAATTGTAATCTTAGGTTTCTCTATCACTACGGAAACAACAGCGCTATCATTCTCAATAATCCACACAGGAGATCGAACGTTTTTTTCATCCATCCATCTTAGACCGTTTAAATCAGTCTCAGAAAGCCATCCTTCTAGGCGATTATTCCTTACAAAGAACGCTCCATCATTTCTTAATAATGGTGCTTTTTTGGATTCTTCTTTCCAATTTTCTGTTGAAATTTTAAGTGATGGGATATAAGCAGTTTGCCCCATCGGATCACTATCTCTAATAAATTGATAAAATTGTTTAGGTTGTATGTAAGACCGTTGTTTATACCTTTCCTTTGGTTCATGGAGAATGGTAGACAACCCCGATAATGTAAAAAAGGCTTTTGTTTTAAGTATATCATCAATGGGTTCCTTTGTAGCGTATAAGAGAATATTATAGCGTATTTCTCGGTACCGATTAATAAAATCAATAGAGTCTTTAATATCTTGTCTGAGCAGTCTTTCGCTTAATATTATTGTAGATACATGTCCCCAAAAAAGTCTTTGTTGAGCATCCTTATATAATTGATTTAATGCTTCCGTAATGGTAAAACCTTCACCTCTTCCTATCCACACTGGTGGTTGTTTATCAGGTCTAGCCCCCTCTAACTTAGCAACGTTAGAAAAGTCAAGTAACTGAGCATAAGCTATATATTTTCCTTCTTTAAAATCTATACCAAGAGCTGCAACATAATAAATATCTTGAACTTCTTTAATATTCCAACATCCAGATAACATTGCACTAGTGATAAGCATCATAATTATTAGTTTTATTTTGTGCAGCTTCACTGTTTTCCTTCTCCTTCGTCCGTTTTAGAACTATCATTGGTTCGGAGATAATCAACTCTATGTCTATAACTTCTCCACGGTAAACGAAACAATCCCTTGAAAAAATCTGAACTAGATTTTGGGAAAACTAAAGCTAAGTAAGGGATTCCAAAGGAACGTAATCTTGAGATATAAAGAACGATTACGAATCCGGCAAGCATAAATCCATATAACCCCATCAAAATTGAACATAATAGTACAAACCCTCTGAGTATGGATACTGCTCCTGCTAATATTTGGTTTACTAAGGTATATCCCGCAATAGCAGATAAAGCAGTAATAACAATGACAGAAGGGGAGATAAAACCCGAACGGATTGCAGCATCCCCAATGATTAGTCCGCCTACCACTGAAAGGGTTTGACCAAGGGGGGAGGGTAATCTTTGACCGGCTTCACGGAACATCTCAAAAAGGAACAAAACAATTATAAGCTCAAGTGGTGCTGGAAATGGTAGACCTGATCTTGCAACAGTCACAGTCGCAAGAAGAGGGAAAGGAATTTGATCTTGGTGATAAGCAAGTAATGCCATCCAAAATCCGGGTAGGAAGACAGCTAAAAGAAATCCTATCCACCGATAAAAGCGTGCAAATGATACAGTTAGAAAATTAAAGTGGGAATCTTCTGCAGCTTTTATTAGGGGTACCGCCACATGCCCATCAACTTA